>CAZHFT010000127.1:0-2585 GCA_964531875.1 uncultured archaeon
ATTCTCTTGAGCAAGCAAAACAATTAAACTGGAGATGTTTAAAATGCCAAGGGCAAATAAAAAGAGGAGTAAAAGATTTAATCAATACTCTTGCTAATTTTGAAAAAGAAACGCATCCTGCATTCAGGCCCGAGTATATTCATTCGCTTCCTCTGGCAGAAATAATTCAACAAACAGTAAACTGCAAAGGAATTAACACTGTAAAAGTTCAATCCAAGTGGAAAGATTTTGTAGAATTATTTGAAAACGAAATTGAAATTTTAGTAGATGCTAAACAAGAAGAATTAGAAGAAGTAGACAAGGAAGTAGCAAAAATGATTATCGCTTTTAGAAAAGGATTAGTACTTTATTTACCTGGAGGCGGAGGAGAATATGGTAAGCCAATAATTTGCGAATCAAAAGAAGATTATGAAAATAAAAAACAATTATTCAAAAAAGAACTTTCAGGAATTTCAGATATTTCTAATCAAAAAATTTTAACCCAATTTTAACGAACGTAAGTCAAACTACTTGCTTTATCCTCAGGTTCATCAAGTTGTTTTGTTAAAGCTGCAAAAGCTTGTTCTATTTGTTTTGCTTCTTGTTCCATTTTTTTCATTTCAACTTTGAAGCCGTATTTTTTAATTAATAATTCAGTGACTTTTTTTGCTGCCCCTGGATCGCCATAAACAAGACGTGAATTTGTTTCACCCATTAAACAAACTCCTTCAACACCTTCCTCTTTTCCAATACCTAAAAGTAAACCAGCAGCACCACTAATCAACCCAATAGGTTTACTATCAATTGCGCCAATTTTTTTCCACTCTTCAAGTGTTTTCTTTGAAGTTGCTGCACACACTACTTTAGGAGTGCCGTGCATTCTTTTTTCACCAATATTCAAACCAGCAAGAGTACAAATTTCAGTAACTCCTTTTTCTTTTAAAATTCCAATAATTTTTCTTGCAAACTTATAATGTTCCTGCATTGCGCCAGCCCTAGAATCAAGAATAGGTTGAACTGGTCCTGCTAAAAAAAGATAATCTCTCCCTTCAAAAGAATAATAAAAAATTTCGTCTTTAATTAAATCAATTACTCCTTTGTTTGTTTGAACGCTTGGAGGAAAAAAATCAGAATAAACTTCAGCTATTTTTTTTGCTTTAAATTGTTTTAATAAATAATCAACACAAATTTTTCCGACCAATCCAATGCCCGGCAAACCAGTAAACAAAACTGCATTTTTGAATTTTTTTTCTTTTAAAAATTTTATAGTAGTTGACATTTGTTAATTACCTTTTTCAAATTCAAATTTTCCGTTTGCTGATTTTATTAAAGAGCTAATTTCGTCAGAAACTGTTTTCAAAAGTTTTTCTGCAGATTTATAATCTGTTGAAGGTGCTTTTATTAAGTATTTACCTGAACCTTCATAAATAAGTTCTACTTTTTTGCCTCCTTTTTTTTGACCGGCTAAAAGTGCTTTTTTAATAAATTCAACTCCATTAGCGCCAGCTACAGAAATAGAAATTTTTCCTTTAACTGTTTTTTCAGGCAACTCAAAATTCTTTTCGAGCATTTCTTTAAAATGTACAACCCATGGTTTTGGCATTTCAGGAAGTACTGAATCCCCTTGAAGCAAAATTTCTTGAAATGCGTCATATAATGAATCCTGTTTTTCAAGTAATGGCTCTGCTATTGTTTCCCAAACAGAATCGAAATCAGTTTTAATTGTTTTTGCAAAAAGTTCCATTAATTTGTGTGTTCTTTTTGCTTGTTTGTATTCTTCAATTTTTGCTCTTTGAAGATTAGAAGATACTTTTGTAAGTGAAACATCTACTTGTTTTTTTTCTGCATCTACATTAGTTACTTTTCCCGCACGAACTTGTCCTTCTTTTACAAAATTCCTAATATTCTTTACCCAACTTGAACTAACATTAGAAATATGAACAAAACCTTGTAATCCTTCATATTCAATTAAATCCATGAATACTCCGTAATTAAGTACTTTTGTTATTTTGCCAATTACTATCTCGCCTTGTTCAGGAAAATCAACCATTAAAACACCTTATCTTAATTCTTTCACTATTTTTGTTTTGGATTTTATTTTTGATGCGGAAGTTTTAGCAAGTACTGCATTACAAGCAAGACATTTTGGTTTTGTTGTAGCTGAACTAAAAACGTTTTGTTCATTACCGCAAGCAGGACATTTAAGTCTATAAAAACATGTTTTGGTTTTTGGAATAAGTTCTTCATTGTTCATTGTTTTACCTCAGCGAGTTTTCTCTCAGAAAGAAGTTTTGCGATTTCGAGGGGAAGCTCAATAACTTGGCCTTTCTTGAAAGGACCGTATTCTTTCATATCTGCTCCTACAAAACTAGGCACTTCTAAAAGAATCTGCACGGAAAGGTTATTTAAATCCTTCTTCTTTGCCTGTTTTTTTGATGAATCTGAAAAAATCTCCAATAAAACAAGATTATGTTTTTTCAAAAGCGAAAGAATTTCATTAAACATTTTTTTTTCTTGAAGCGCGAGACCTTCAATATTAATATCCCCGGTTTTTGAAGCAACAAGTGCTTTTGTTAAAACTTTTTTTTCACGCAAAGAAAAAATTT
>CAZHFT010000128.1:0-2581 GCA_964531875.1 uncultured archaeon
GAAATGGTGGAGGAATTTATATTATAAGTTCTCCAACTACAAATATTTACGACAATGTTTTTGCAAGCAACACAGGAGATAATGGAGGGGCAGTTTATTCTGACTCTGCAATAACTTCTATTTACTCCAATACTTTTTCTAGTAATGCTGCAGTTTTAATAGGAGGCGCTGTTTACAGTTTAGGTGCTATAGGTTCAATTTACAACAATACTTTTACTAGTAATTCAGCAGCCGTAACCGGTGCGCTTGGACTTCTTTGCAATGTCGATGAGATTTATAACAACACTTTCAAAAGTAACACTACTGGAGGTTACTCGAGTGCAATAGGGTCAACAAAAACTATTGGAAGCTTATACAACAACTTGTTTTTTCAAGAACAAGGAGCCATTTTAATATTTGGAGATAACTTTGATAATATTTCTACTATAAATAATATTTACAACAACACATTTGCATTTGACAGCGGAACCGTAATAACAGACAACAATTCTTTGAGTAAATCACAAATATTCAACAACTTATTTGTTAACAATCCAATTACGATTGATATAAATTCAGATTCAGGGCAAAACCTAAGAACAGTAAACTACAATGCTTTCTGGAACAACACAATAGATTACAATGTTTTTTCTCATGGAGCAAACGACATTAATTTTGCCAGTTTTCCTTTTTTAGGAACCAATTTAGATAATAATTTTTCAGTTATTGCTAGTCAAATTGCAATTGTTGTTGATAAGGGGATAAGTACAGGATCGGATTCTTTCTTTTCTGCACTTACAGTTAGGTCTGATTTGATTAAAGATTCTGGGACAAGAGATATTGGATACCATTATACTGGCGGAATTGATGCACCAGTTGTTTTTTCTGGAGGAGGCATCCCAAGAACAGATATTGCTAAAAGTTTTTCAAATAATAAATTAGGAAAAACAAAAGTAAATTTTTCTAGTTTTAATTCACCGTTGATTTCTATTCAATTAATTTTAAATAAAATCAATGTAAAAGGAAATCTTAAATTAGGTGTTGACGAAGAGTCATTTGATTTGGAGTTGCCTGAAAACGCTTATTCAATATTTGAATTAAATTTTAGTGAAAATCAAGAAGGATTAGATTTTGCTGAAATTAGATTTAAAGTTTCTAAACAATGGTTAAAAGATAAAGGAATAAATAAAAACAATGTTAAATTATTTAGATTTGTTAATGGTGAATGGGTTGCTTTAGAAACAAGCGCACCAGAAACTGGGTGGGACTTATTTTATGTTTACACAGCTAAAACTTCAGGGTTTTCTTATTTTTCAATAATGGAAGAAGAACAAACACCAGTACTTGAAAAACCTGAAGAAAAAGTAGAGGGTATTACTGAAGAGGTGGTTGAAGAAAAACCAAAAATCCAACCAGCTAAAGAAAATAATCAAGTTCCCGAAGAAACTCCTTTTGTTCCTGAGCAAAAACCCGAATCAAAAGAAGAACCAACAATTGATTTAATTGCTCCATTAGTAGCATTATTTTTAGGAGTGCTTGCAATAGTAGGATTATTTATGTTTATAATAAAAAAAGGAAAAACTGAAAAAAATAAAATCAATCAAAGCAAAAGAAACAATCATTTTTAATCTTAACAAAGAAAAAAAATCTTGAACTGCTACTTGAAGGAAAAAAAAATCGATTGTACAAGAGTTTCTTTTTAGTTCGATTTTCAAAAAGCTTTATATTCTCCAGAAAAGAATTTTATTATGCCGCCGCGAAAGTCTCTAAAAAAATGGGTTGATAGAACCTTTGAAACTCGCAAAGGAAGAATAACTGCTGCAGGCAAATATCGTAGGGCAGAAAGAATGCTATCTGAAAGTAATCTTTCACATGTTTTTCGTACTTCAGAAGAAATTTTAGAATTCGGTAAAACAAATAATGGAACATTACTTTTTATTGGTCAAGGAATGAGACCGATTTTTGAAACGGTAAGAGCAATAAATGAACAAGATAAAGCAATTTCTCGAAGTAGACTAAAATATGTTGTAACTCCAAAAAGTATTGGTTATACTGGAGGCCAAAATAAAAAGCATTTTGAAAGAGAAGTAAAAGCACAAACTGAAATTGTGAAAAGAGAATTAGGAAGAAGAAATATTGTCACAAAGAAACAAAACACTTACTTAGTTGTAGATGCTTCATTTGCAGGGGATACAAAAAGATTTTTACAATCAGCTATACGTTCCATAAACCCTGACGCTGAAGTAATTTGGATGGAAGGCAAAAGTTGGGGGGAAGGTATTCTGGTTGCTGATGAACATATTGATCGCCCAACTAAAAAGGATAGGCATAATGCAAGATTAATGCCTGGAGAGGAAAGTGAAAGAAATCTTTACTTAGCATTCCAACAAAAAATGCAAGAATATCTTAAATCAAGAAAAAAATAATCACTCGAAAAGCAATTTGCCTTTCTCATTACCCGAAACAATTCTAACTGTTTCCTTAAACCAAACAGGATATTTATCTGACTTGATTTCTTCAAGACCTTTTTTAGCAGGTCCCAAATTCACTTTTTGAGTATGTTCTTTTTTGAGGTTAATTTTTCCCTCTTTAATTTTTATTG
>CAZHFT010000129.1:0-2579 GCA_964531875.1 uncultured archaeon
GAGAGGCGATTTAAAATGGAATTAAAAGGAAGAAAAATATTCAAAGGAAAAGTAAAAGGAAAAACAATTGTTACTGAAGAAGGAATTTCATTTTATGGTGGAGTAGACCCAGATACAGGCGTAGTTGCAGAAGTAGGACACCCTCTTGAAGGACAGAGTATAGCAGGAAAAATACTCGTTTTTCCCCAAGGAAAAGGTTCAACAGTAGGAAGTTACATTCTTTACAGATTAAAGAAAAACGGAAAAGCACCACTTGCAATTATTAACAAAGAATGCGAAACAATAGTGGCTGTTGGAGCCATAATATCCGAAATCCCGTGTGTTGACAAAATCGATATTTCACAAATCAAAACAGGAATGCAAGTAGAAGTAGATGCAGAAAACGGAATCGTGAAAATATAAAAACTCCAAAGTGGTAATATGAAAATGCAATTGCTTATTCTAAAACTTGGCGGTTCAGTAATCACTGACAAAAAAGGAAATAAGTGCATTGTAAAAAAAAGCAAACTACAAAAAATTGCTTCAATACTTTCAAAAACATTAAAGAAAAAAAAATTTAAACTAATTATTGTACATGGCGCAGGGCCATTTGGACACAAAATTGTTACTGATTACAAAATAAAAAACGGAGTCAAAACTCCTCGGCAAATAGAAGGATTTGTTAAAACAAGAGAATCAATGGAAACATTAAATTCCTCTGTAATTGATTCACTTATAAAAAATAAAATAAATGCATTTGAAGTACAAGCATCTTCTTGCATAATTCAAAACAAAAAAAAGATTGTTTCATTTGATACAAAAATAATCGAACGATTAGTGGAACTAGGGGTTGTTCCAGTAATGTATGGAGATATGGTTATTGATTCTTCTCTTGGTGCATCAGTTGTTAGTGGAGATGCAATAATTTCATTCCTCGCAAAAAAACTCAAAGCAAACAAGGTTCTTCTTGGAACAGATGTAAACGGGATTTATGATTCCAATCCAATGAAAAACAAAAACGCGAAATTAATTCCCGAAATCAACAACAAAAACATTAATTCAATTTTGAAAAAAGTTTCTCAATCAAGCTCCGTTGATGTTACTCAAGGAATGAAAGGAAAATTAAAAGAAATAAAATCAAGCAAAGCAAAAGAAACAATCATTTTTAATCTTAACAAAGAAAAAAATCTCGAACTAATTTTGAATGGAAAAAATATTGAATCGACAAGCGTGAAATTTTAAGCAAGCGTTTTTATAGTTAATTATTTTACTTAGTAGTAGTATGTTTAAATTAAACAAAATTTTGATTTTACTTTTTCTAGTTACTCTGTTTTCAATGGTAAGTGCTTACACAACAGTTTCTTCTGCAATATCAACCGATACAACTTGGAGTTCAGGAACCACTTATTACCTTTCAGGAGGAGCAGATGCTAATATTTCAGTTCTTAATAATGCTACTCTTACTATAGAACCAGGCGCAATAATCAAAGTCGGGGATGGAAACTTTTTTAAAATTGAGGATGGCGGAAAACTTGTTGTTGGTGATGGGGCAGGAAAAATACAATTCACTTCCTGCAAAGATCAATCTCTAGGAGCGGACTTAAGTTCAGAGGGGGGTTGTAGTGGTGCGCCAGCAGCAGCAGATTACGTGTCAGGGCCATTTTTTTCATCAGGTGCAGGAGATCATTCAAGTACAAGTATTCATGATTTCAATATTAGTTATGCAACGTCAGGAATGTATATTGCAACTGCAGTTGATTCAATTCATGATTGTAATTTTCAAAATAATGATAATTCTGCAAGGGTATTAGTAAGCGGTAGATCAAGCGCAATCCTAATTTCCGCTCCAGTAAATTCTATTTATAATAACACGTTCAAAAATAATTCAGGAATAGCAGGAACGCTTTATATAGATGCAACAATTGGTTCAGTTTACAATAATGTTTTTGCGAATAATACTGCTAGTAATTCAGGAGGAGCAATAATTGTTAATGCAATAATAACCTCTATTTATGATAATAATTTTACAGGAAATAATTCTCCAAAGGGAGGAGCAATTTATAGTTTGTTCAATTCCACAAACATTTACAATAATGATTTTTATGACAACAATGCGGATATTGGAGCTGGTTTGTACTATAATTCAGGCACTATAGAATCAATTTACAATAATACTTTTGCAAACAACACTGCTACAAGCGGGGGCGGAATTGCATTAGCAGGAGCAACAGTAACAAATGTTTATGGTAATAATTTTACTAACAATTACGCAAACGACCCTGTTGAAGCTGGAGAAGGAAGCGGAGGCGGGATGTTTATTACTAATTCCCTAATCACAAACATTTACAACAATGTTTTTGCGAACAACGATGCTTCATATACTGGTGGAGGAATAGCTGCAGACGCAATAATAACCTCTATTTATGATAATAATTTCACCGGAAACAATTCTCCAAACGGAGGAGCAATTATAAATTTGTCCAACACCACCAGCATTTACAACAATGTTTTTTACGATAACAATTCTACAATTGGCTCAGGGATATACTATAATTCAGGCACTATAGAATCAATTTACAATAATACTTTTGCAAACAACA
>CAZHFT010000130.1:0-2555 GCA_964531875.1 uncultured archaeon
CAATTTCATCTACTACTTGTTCCGTTAATCTGACTTCAACATCTGCTAAATTATTTGTTCCCCTAAATAATTCGTCTAATTTATTTTTTTTTGTTATTGCAAAAAAACCATTAGTTGAACCGTCATCAAATTTAATATACAAATTGATTTTATTGTCTCCAAAAAGTTCAAATAATTGTTCAGGAACATTATTAATTTGAGAATTAATATTACCAATAATTTCTTGATTTAATTTTCCATTTTCAAAATAAGAATCAGTTAAATCTCTATTTTTTGTAAGTAAAACAAAACCATTACTATTTGCATTACTTGTTGGCATAAACAAAACAATTGCTACTGAAACAATAAGAATAATTGCGATTAAAAGATTTGATAATTTGTTCATGAAACATAAGTAGTTTTTGTAAATATAAAAACGTTTTTGTTTTAGGAAAGACAATATGGATTATTTTGAGAGTTTAGAAAATTAACAGTTAATTATTTTCTTTTGCGTGGTTTTAAAGGCTGCTTTGAACTTTTTTTCAATTCGGTTCTTTTAACCTGTAATTTTTTCAATTCATCACGCAATTTTTCCATTAGCAATCGGGAATTTTGTCTTTGTTTTGCGGATAATGATTCAAGTCCAAAATTTTTTCGTCTTATTCGAAGCCCGTTCAAAATTGCTTCGTTTAGGGAAATTGCTTTTTCAATTTCTTGCAAATTCATAAAAAACCATCGTTATGTAGACATTTGTTTTTTTATTATTACGTTCATTTTTCTTAAAAATTGTTCTTTATTTTTGGGTTGAATTTGTAATCCTGCGGCTATTGCATGTCCGCCTCCTTCATTCCCTTCTCCAAGTTCTGAACATACTTCTTTGAATGCTTTTCCAAGATTTAGCCCTTTTCGTACTAGTTCTTTTGTTGCTCTTCCACTTATTTTTAATGCGCCATCTTCGTTTTCAGCTATTGCAAGTATGGGCTTGTTATTTTCTATTAATCCTGAACCAAATAACATTCCTGCAACTATTCCTACTATTGATTCTTTTATCTCTTTTCCAGAATCGAAAAAATAGTACTCTGGTTCAGTAGTAACTCCTTCCCGAGTAACAAATTCTATTCCTTTTCTTAATTGTCTTCTGTGCTCTTTCATTAATTCTAATGCTTCAGAGTATTTTTCTTCTCGGTCTCCAAGACATACTTCTACTCCAACATCTGCTTTCCCATGTCTTCCACAGGAATTCAAAAGCGTGGCGTATTCTTTTGCGTCACTTAATGGAGAATGCTTTGGTTCATTTGGAATCGTGTATACTTCTCCAATTAATTCTTGTATTTTCCATTCGGGAACATTGAATTTTTGAAGGTGCATGATTATTGCTGTTGCAAGTTTCTTTTTTTCTTCTTGAGTAAGGTCAATATAAGTACGCCATTTTTCCCCTTCTTTTAATTTTATTCCTAACTCTTGTAAAAATTTTATTGTATTTCCTTGGTTTGCAGTTAATTCAGGCAACATTGGAGCATTACTATACATTACAAATTGAGTTAATGGCCTTGAAACTCTACCATATAATCGTAAATCGTTTTCTACTTTTAAAAACCCGTTTTTTTGCCCTTCTTTTACAAGCTCTGCATTTAACCCCTGTAAATGACCATGATAATCCTGCATATCTCCAACTGCACCTACTATTGCGAGGGGAAGCAAATCTTTATTATTGGGGTTTAGTGTTTTTGCAAACAAATAAGCTACTCCTGCAGCACTTATTTCACTACCTCCGTTGATTCCGTAATCAAACGGTGAAAAGTGATTTTTATGCTCTACATTTACTTTTTGATGGTGGTCAAATACAAATAAATTTTCCCCAAATTCTTCTTTTAAGTAATCTAATTGTCCTGCGCCAAAATCAACAAAAACGTAATTTTTTCCTAATCCTCGAATATCTTCTATTGTTTGTTTGTATAATTGTTTTACCCACATTTTGGTTACTTTTTTACCTTCTCTCATTAGACAACTGACCATTATTGCACCTGATGAGCAACCATCGGCATCATAGTGATGAATTACAACAAAATCATCTCTTTTTTTTATTTCTAGAGCAATCTCTTGCATTTTTTCTTGCCAACCCATGATAAAATTAGGTGCTTTAGAGTTTTTAATTGTTCAGAAAAAAAAAGCAATAGTGAAAAAAATAGTGATTTCACAATTTGATTGTTTTGTCAACAAATTGACTTATGGTTCTTGTTATGTCTTCTTTTTCACTATAATCAGAACTTAATAGTATTGTTGATGCATTTTTTACTGAATTTGTTTTTGCAAGTATTGCGTGTACAAATTTTTGAATTGAGGAGGAGTCATTATAAACAAGCATTGCGGAAACTGAATCAACTATTAGAAGTATTTCTTTTTGTTTTATTGAGCTTAGTTTTTTTTCTAAAACTAACATGCAATCAGATAAATCGCTTGGGGATTCAAGAAAGGAAACATCTCTTTTTTGTGTTGCTTCTACTCCTGAATGTGAAGAAATCATGTCGATAAAATGAATTTCGTCAATCGTAATTTTTTCTGTTTCTAAATCGGCT
>CAZHFT010000131.1:0-2536 GCA_964531875.1 uncultured archaeon
AAACGCACTTGCTTTTGTGTGTGCAAGAAGTACTGTTTTGATTATTCCTTTTTGTTTGAAAACTTGTTCTGCTTTTTCAATTAATTTTGTTCCTAATCCTTTACTTTTCATTTTTGAACTAATGAATAATTCTTCAATAAAACCAATTTTTCCATTATAATGTTGATATGTACTGCATAAAATTGCGCCAATAATTTGTTCGTCAGTTTTTGCTACAAAACAATACTCTTTATTTTTTTCAAAAACTTCAGTAATTCTTTTTATTGAATTTTCAGTGTTCCATTTTTCAGCATATACACTACATGAAAATGATTCTTTAAAAATTTCTGCTAGTTCTTTAATTTCTTTTTTTTGAAGAAGAGTAATTTTTTGATTCATTTTTTTTTGCCTTTGTTAGGTCCGCATGAATTTGAGTGCTTCTGGAAACATTCTCCATAAACTTGGTTTTGTTAATATTTTTCCAACAAAATAACTTGGTTTATCCATGTCTCCGTTTGCACTTAAAAATTCGCCAATGTTTGCTTTATTTAATCTTTGAAAAAATTTATCCATTTGTTCTTCATTTTTACTATTTAAAAATTGTCTTATTTTCCAATGCAATTTTAGTTCTTTGTTTGTTTCTGTTAAATTTTTTTCATAATTAGTTAATGGTTTATTATCTTTGAAATACTCATTTATTGTTTGTGCGGCTTTTTCTGCTGATTCAATTCCGAGGATTATTCCTCCTCCTGTTGTTGCTTTGGTTTGAAATGCAGAATCTCCAGCTAACATAACATTTTCTTGAACTATATTTTTTAAGGGCGCACCTATTGGAATTAAGGAACTACATTTTTCACTAAAGTGACCGCTTAAATTTTTTTCTTTTGCAAATAAATCAAAGTTTTTTCTTATATTCCCTGTTGTTGAGGCAACGCCAACTCTTGCTTTTTCTTCATTTTCAGGAACAATCCATGCAAAAAAACCTTTTGAATAATCTCCAAAATAAATTTGTACATAATTAGGATTAAAGTTTCCTTTAGCTACTGCTTGGTAGGCATGAACATAATTATTTATATTTGTTTCAAAACCCATTAGTTTTCTTGTTTTTGAGTTTACTCCATCTGCTCCAACAATTAATTTGGATTTGTGAATTTCTCCTCTTCCTTTATGTTCTACAAAAATGGTTTCATTTCGAATATCAATCATTTTTGTATTTCTTTTTATTTCTACTCCTGCTTCTTCTGCTTCTCTTGCAAGAACTGCGTCAAAGTTTCCCCTGTTAATTACATAAGCTACTGTTGAACTTCGTTTAACTTCAATCATTTCATAGTTTGGTGAAAAAATTTGTGCGCCTCGAATTTTATTCATGAGTGTTTCTTCTACTTCTTTTCGTATGTTTGAAGATTCTACTCCTGAACTGCTTATTAGTCCTGTACAATTAACTGGTTTTCCAATGTTTGAATGTTCTTCTAAAATAGTACTTTGCCAACCCATTTCTTGGGTTCTTCTTGCAAGGTATGTTCCAATTGGACCAGCTCCGATAACAGTAACCATTTTCATAGGATTCACTAATAAAGAAAGGGACAACTATTTTTTATTGCTTCTAGTATAGAAAAAAAACTATTTTTCTTGATAAGCAAATTTTCCTCTTTTTTCAGAATCTTCTTTTTTAAAAAGGTCACTAAAAAAACCATCATTGCTTTTGTTTTCATATACTGTGTGTAATCCTTTGCTTTGTATGGTTTGTTTTTTTGACTTTTGGTGGAAAAATAATGCTCCGCCGCCAATAAGTAATCCGCCTACAATTAATAGAAAGATTATCACGATAACTAGGAATATTAACCATAAATTATCTGAATTTGAACCTGCTTGTATTGGAGATTCTGTTTGTGTTTCAAGTAAAATTGGAGAAACATTAAATTCGTTGAATGCTTTTTCAAGTTCACTTGCTTCAGTATTACTTAATCCGCTTGCAATAGTGTAATTTACAGTTACTTCTTTTCCTGAAGCGACTTCCCCTAAATCAAATTGTATTACTGGGTCTTCTTGTAATATTTTGAATGCTTTGTTACTAATAATTAATCCTGCATTTTGTACAAGTGTTTTAGGAATCACTTCAATTAAACTCATAGTTTTAGTGCTTCCATTATTAGTCAAAGTTATTGTCAATTTTACTTCTATTCCATTAGTTGTTTGTTGTGCAGTAAATTTTCTTTTTGGAGTATTTTCCTTAATAAGAGTCATTGCTTCATTCAATAATTCTTCTTTTAATCCTGCATTTTTTAATATTGCTGAATCTACATTATCAAATGTTTTTTCTTCTTCTGCAAAAAGAGTTCCAGTGATATTATTTATTTTTATAGTAATTTCTTTTTCTGCTGTATTTCCTGCTTTGTCTTCTGCTTCTAATTTTAATTTATGCTCTCCGTTTTTATTTTTAGTAGAACTCCATTCTAATTCATAAAATGCGCCTGATTTTTCAAGTTCTCCAATACTTATGTCATTTACAAATGCTTCTATTTTTTCTATGCTTGTTCCTTCATCAGTAGCACTTACT
>CAZHFT010000132.1:0-2521 GCA_964531875.1 uncultured archaeon
CACCTTGAACATTTTTTCTTGTTGTTGGACTTTTAATATTAGAACTTTGACTAATTTCGTCGGTTAATTGATTCATTACTGAGCTTCTATCAGTATTGAATGGAATGTAAACAGTAATTAATTCAGTTCCTCGTCCAGAGTATTGACTAAGCTTTTTGATTTTCTTTTTGAAAATCGCTTCGTCTCCTTTTGTTACTTCATCATGATGACTCATAGTTACCACTAAAAAAATCAATTAAGAATAAGGTCAAGCAAAAGTGCTTGTGTTCATAATAATATTTTAGGCAGTATTGATTATAATACTTGCTTTTTATGACTTTGCCTTTTTCCATAGAAATTGAAAATATTTTTCGTAAGAATCTGCGGCTTCTTTATTTTGAATTAGAATTCCAATTGGTTTTTCAGTCCAAATTAGAATTCCAACTTTATCATTTCTAATTATTGTTTCGCTTAAAGGTTCGAATCCTTTTTCATAATATTTTAGCTTTGCAAAAGAATAATACCCGCTTTTTTTACTCCATACTCTTAATGATTCATTTAGAAGAAGTTTTGCCTGTATTCCTCTTTTAGCCCTTTGTTTGTGATAATCAATCCAAAAAGCATCCCCAAGCATTACTGATTCTTTAGGAGAACCAATGGTGTGGTGTTCTTTTCCTCCTGCATCAAGAAGTTCAAAGAGAAGTTCCCTCATTCCTTTTTTGCCTCTGAAAGTAGTTACATCTGGTTTCTCTTTAGACATTCCTTGTTTAGCTAATAATTCAGGGAGTATTTTTTGAAAATTTTCTTTTTTTTGTTCAATGTATTCTATTATGTGTTTCGGATTTGCTGGTTGATACTGGTTTCGTTTTCCCTCTTTACTAACTGAAACTAATCCTTTTTCAATAAGTTTATTTAGAGTCATATGAACAACAGAATTATGCAACCCTGTTTTGTCGAGTATTGGCCCTGCAGTAGATGCCCCCAATTCCAATAATGCAATGTAAACTTTTATTTCTGAATTTGTTAAACCTATATCTGCTAGAATTTCAGTGTCCATAATATACTTCATTTTAGCTTCCTAATAAACCTTTCTATTTGTCCTCCTTTTTTGGAGAATAAGCGTATAAATACCTCTTCAACGCATAACTTAATACAGTAACAAGATTAACAAAATTGTTTTTTTGTTTCGTTGGAGGGGTGAAATGTTTTTTGAAGTTGTTTCAAATTTAATTTCATTTAATTTTCAATGGTTTGTTCCGTTAATAATGAATAATCTTTTGTGGGTTTTTATTTTTGCAGGATTAGGCCATTTTATTTTCGGGATGAATTTAATAAAAGGAACAATTTTCATAGCATTTTACCTTTATGCATTAATTGATTTCACTAACGCTCTTGGTTGGGTTTATCAAAAAGGATTTTTTTGGACAATTTCATTAGGATTCATTGCAATGATGATATTTGATGTATTTTTTAAAGGAACAAAATTTAGTGAAAACAGAGGAAAAATAGCATCAATAATGTTCTATGTTTTTTTGTTTTCAATAAACGTTTTCATGTGATTAAAAATGGGTTTTGTAAAAAATATTTTAAATGCAAGTGTAATAGCAGGGGTAATATTTTTCCTTGGCTTTATTGTTTTTGGAATCACTGGTTCTACACTTGTAAATCAATTTTTCTTTTCCTCCACAGGATTAATAATTTTGATTAGTCTTTCATTTATTGAATTAGTTGGTTTGAGGAGTTAAGAAAAAGATTAAATAGCACTTTTCCCTTTCCATTACTGTTAATATGTTTGATATGTTCAATAATGACGAAAGCACAAGTGATGAAAGTTCATATTCGTCAGAATCCAATTATTCCTCTGATTCCCGCGGAGATATTTTTGTTATTTCTATTGGGGGTTCTTTGCTTGTTAAAGCTAAACCAGATACTGAATTGTTGAGACAATTGTCTCAAAAAATATCTTCTTTTCACGCTTCAGGAAAAAAAATAGTTCTCGTTATTGGTGGCGGAAAAATTGCGCGTAATTATGTTGAGTGTCTTGATTCTTTTGAAGTTAATAATTTTCAAAAGGATTTAATGGGTATTGCTGTTACTCGGGCTAATGCTTTGATGGTTGCGAATGTTATTCCTGAGTGTCATAAGGAGGTTCTTAGAGAGGTTAATCAAGCTAATGCGATTCTTGATGCGGGTAAGATTCCTGTTTTTGGTGGGTTAATGCCTTTTTTTACTACTGATGCTGTTGCGGCTCTTATTGCAGAGGCTCTTAATGCAACTTTTGTTAACTTAACTAATGTTGATGGTATTTATGCCGCGGACCCCAGGGATTATCCTGATGCTCGTAGGTTTGATGAAATTAATTATTCTGATTTAATTTCTTTAATTATTTCTTGTGGGTCTAAGCCTGGTCAAAATGTTGTTCTTGATTTTGCGTGTTGTATGATTCTTCAAAGAAGTAATTTACTTGGAGTTGTTCTTGATGGGAGTGATGTTGAAAACTTTTCAAATTATCTTGAGGGAAATTCTTTTACTGGGACTGTAA
>CAZHFT010000133.1:0-2521 GCA_964531875.1 uncultured archaeon
TTCAAATTCGGGAAATTCTTCAATTCTGAATTTTAAATTCATTTTGTCGTACAATTCAAGTTCACTTAATCCAACTGAAGCGTATTCCTCATCAACATAAATTGCTATATATGTTCCTTCTTCAGGAGTGATTCCGGATACTCTTGTTACAAATACTCCATAAGTACTTTCTTCATATTCAAATGGGAAATTGTTTTCTTGTAAAACATCAAATGCGTTTTCTCCTGCAGTAGTAGTTATTTCTTTTTCCAGTACTAAGTTGTTTTCTACATCATAAATTTGGGCAGTGAAACTAATCTGTTCTTGTGTTATTGTTTCTTGTGTGCATCCCGTAACTGCAAGTAATAAAAATATTGTAAAAAGTATTTTTTTCATAGTTGTAGTTTCCAATTTTTTAATGAATTAATAAAAGTTGAATAATATCCATTTACTTCTTTAGCAATAGTAGGGTCCAGTAAAGGAGTAATTAATACAATTGCAAAGATTGCTGATAGTGTATGCATTATTGTGAATGGAATCTGTAAAATTAATGTAACCAAAAATGGTTGTTTGAATAGAAAAGTACTCAGTATTGGACCTGTTAAAAAATCAAATACTAGTGTTCCAAGTGTTCCAATTGAAATAAATGTTATTAAACTTGATTTTCGTTTTTTCATGTAAAAGTGAAATGCAAAGGCTATTGTAGCGTATGTTGATGCTGTAGCCCATGTCCATGCGCCAATTCCGCTTGTGAAAATGTCGAATACAAATATTGTTGCAAATGCGAATAGTGGAGCTTTCCACCATTTTTCATTTTTTGCACAAGGCAAAACAAAACCCATTATAGGGTCTGAATTTGGGAAGACTCTAAGTAGTCGGTATAAATTTGTGATTAAAAATCCAGTTAAATATTTGAATCTTATTTTTTTTGCTAACTTTGGATTATTACTTTTTGAAATAGCCATGTGTATTCAGTACTCCTAAATTAATTATACAATGTAAGTTTTATATAAACATTATTTACCTATGTTTTTCTTAAAAAATTATATTTGTTTATTTTTCTTTGTTTAATAAGGATTTCTTTATTTCCAGTTTTAATTACGGGTATTATATTCTGTAAAAAAATTATTATTGACAATTATGTGCTGTTTTAAAATTGAAACTTTTTTCATCACATGCCCCATTATCCTCAATAGTTTCTTCAGTTAATCCTCCTAAACAACAAACTTTTACAGTGTATTCTGCTAGTATTTTTCGTGGAAAAATAACTTCAAATTCGGGGTAGCCTAGTGACTCTCCAGATCCCACTGAAAATGAGCCTGGCGAATCCGAACGGCTTTCAAAAAACCTGTTTTCTCCTTGTTTTTCTCCATTAAAAAAAACACTGCAACTAACTGACCTAGCTTTCATTGTTGGATAATCTGCATTGGAAACTCCCCCAGTCCTTGAACCCAACATTAAAGGTATCTCTATTATTGATTTATTATCCTCGCAAACACCTTGACTTTGAGGATAACCAATAATAATATCTGGTCTTAGTATGGGAAAAGATTGTTTGCAGGAAGAAAGGGTTTCCTCTGAGATTGTTGTTTTGCTGCAGATAAAACTATCAGAAGAATCCTCTATTTCAGGGTATTTTGGCCCGCCAGTGCAACAAATTTCAATTTCATTGTCCTTGTTGTTTTCAAGATAAAAAGTTTCAGATCCACTTATTCCTTCACGAAACAGGTACTCGTTGTTTGAGTAAGGTGGCACAAAACTCCCAATATCGGTTTTTTTACCATTAATTTTTGCAAAGCAATTTATACTTCTGGGGCAATGAAAGTCAATCCCACAAACTTTTGTATTAAAAGGCAGTATAACATTTACATGATTATCTTTTTCACAGTATATGTCTTGAATATCGGAAATTTTGATGTCTATTAGCTTTACTGGCTTGCCAATAAGATCTACACTTTTATCCGTTGAACACCCGCTTAAAACAATTAAAGCAATTATTAAAACAAGAATTATTTTTTCCATAGTTAAGTTATTCTTAAGTAATATTTAATTATTTCTTAATATTTTTTTGTATTGTTTTTCTGGTTTTCCAAATTTAAACCTTTTCTACCAAAAGTAGTTTATGAAATTGACAAAAAATAATGTTGTTAAGAAGAATTTTTTCTTTTGTTTAGATGATATTCTTTTGTTTAACGAAGGCACTAAGAAAATTACTGAAAAGGAAGTAATTGATTTGCTTTCGTTTATGCAGGGCCTTGAAAAAGAGGGTTTTGTTGAATTGTTCTTGCTTGCAGGGTTACAAGAAAAAAAGTCTAAAGAAAAAATTAAAGCTCATTCTCTTGAAACTTTTTTTAAAAAGGAAAACATTTTTCATGTTAATAAAGAGTATGTTGAATCAAAAGAAGAACTGGATAAAGAAAGACATCTTGCGCAACTTGAAAAGGACCCATTTTTTGATGACAAATTTTTCAAACAAACAGTTTTGATGAATCTTTTAAAAGAAAGCAGGATAACCCTTGAGGACACTGTTCTTATTTGTCAT
>CAZHFT010000134.1:0-2471 GCA_964531875.1 uncultured archaeon
ATTGAACCTGATTTGAAAGCAACGTCTAATGCGTCTTGTAATTTTACAGTTGCTGCTTGAGCAGTTCTAACATTTGCTTTTGTTGCACTATTCATTCCTAAGAATCCTGCAGTTATACTACAAAGTGCTCCAATAACGTATGCTAATGCAGTTAATGGGTTAATAAATAAGGCCAGAATAACTGCCATTATCACCACGAAAACTGCAAGAATAGAGTATTGCTTTTTTAAATATGCAAAGGCTCCTTCCCTAATATGTCCTGATATTTCTCTCATTAAATCGGTTCCAGTAGGTTTTTTTTCTAAACTCACTGTATTGAATCCTGCAAATACAAGTCCAAGTACACCGATAATTAAAATTGTTTCTAAAATCATTAGACTCCCCCTTGGTTAATTTTGTTATATTAGAACTAATAAATCAATTACAAAAACAATATATTTGTTTAGTTTTGTAGATGAATTAATAATTTTATAATTTAACTTTGTTTTTTATAATATTCTAAGGTCATTATTGCCTTTTTTTGTGGCGTTCAACGGGGTTTCTTGCAGTTGTAACGCTTTTATTTTTGTGGATGTTTCTTAGCTTTTCTACAAGTCGCTTTCTAGCAGCTATTATCTTTTCGACTGCGTCAATTATGGCGTTTTGGGTAGCCATTGTTGTGTTTCTATATGGATGGGCAGTACAAAAGCTAGTATTTGCATTAAATTTACTTTTTATTAAATGGTTTAAACCGACTTCTAATCTAAAACCTCGAGTAAGCTCTTCCCATATTTTTCTTCCGCTAGTTGTGGTAAATGCTTGTAATGCATGTAATTTAATTGCTCTTTGTCCTGAAATTTTTATTGGACAGACACGCCCATTTTCTATTTGTTTTGCAATAGCCATCATTTTTCCTGAGCTATGTAATTCTTCTACTAATTCAGTTATTTGTTTTGGTTTTAATCCTTCAATATCACAATCAAGGACAACTAATGTATCATTGGGAGATTTAGCCAAACCTTTTTTGTAGGCGTATCTTACTCCTGTTGCAAAAGCTCCCCCTTTCCCAATATTTCTTTGCTTTTTGTGAGCGTTTATTCTCGGGAATCCTTTTGATTTAATTATAGCCGCGGTTTTATCGGTGCTACCATCATTAACAAAAACAACTCGCCTGTGGAAACTATCTTGTCTTTGCCAACGAGTTAAAGCAGGAAAAAAATCCTTATTTTTAACATGTTCTAAAAGTTGGTTTTCTTCATTATAAACAGGAATTATAACAGTGGTTTTTGATTCCATGCATAATTAATGTTTTTTATGCTTTAAAAAAGTTTTTTTGAGGAGTCATTTTTCTAAGTCGCTGTTTTGAGGCATTTCTTTTTTTAGTTTTAATCCAATTACTGAACTCTTTTGTTTATTTAATGCAACTCCAATTATTTGGTCTGCTTGATTGATTACGGAGTCATTGTGGCTTATTGAAATGAATTGACTTTGAGTGCTTTGTTGTTTAATCATTTTACCAATTTTCATTGAATTATCTTTATCTAGTGCAGCGTCAACTTCATCAAAAATATAAAATGGTGCGGGTTCAAAACTTTGAATTGCAAACAAAAATGCAAGTGCAGTAAGAGTTTTTTCTCCTCCGCTCATAGCATCAATACTTTTCATTGTGTCTTCTTTGTATTTTGCTTGAATTAAAAGTCCTCCTTCGAGTGGACTTTCTTTATTACTTAAATCAAGGTGGCCTTCTCCTTCAAAAAAAGTATAATACAATTCTGAGAATTTTTTGCTCACATGATTGAAACAATCCATGAAAACATTTAGTTTTCTTACTTCTATTTTGTCAATCATTTCAAGAACTGCGGTTCTTTCTTGGTCTAATTTGTTTGCTTTTTCTCTAACTTCTTCTACTTCTTTTTTATAAGAATCAAAATTTTCAAGTGCTTTCATGTTTATTGCGCCTAATTTTTCAACTTCTTTTTCAATTTCTGGAAGTCTCTTTTTTAAATCAGTTAAATTGAATTCAATAAGTACTTTGCTATCTTCATATTCTTTGAATTCTTCTTCTAAATCAATTATTCTAACGTCGTTTCTTGATTGTCGTAGATTAATTTCGTTTATTTCTTTTTCAAAAGAATCAATCTTTTTTTCAAGCAGGTCTCTTTTTTCTGAAATATTCCTGATTTTTGTGGTTAGTCTATTTTTTTCTTCTTCTAATAATTTATTTGCCTTATTTGCTTTTTCAAGTTCGGATTCTAGTTCGTTTAACTCTTTTTCATTTTTCTTTTTTTCTTCTTCTATTTCGCTTGCTTGTTTTTTTATTTCAATAATTTCATTTTCAAGAGAATGTTTTTCTAAATTGATTAGTTCAATTTTTTGTTTTAAAACTTTTTCAATGTCCGCATTTAATTCTGTTACAATTTTTTCCTTTTCGCTTTTTTCTTCATTTAGTTGATGTAATTTTTCAAGTAATTCAGTCATTTCGATATTTGCTT
>CAZHFT010000135.1:0-230 GCA_964531875.1 uncultured archaeon
TATTAGTTTTGTTTTTAATTATTTTATTCTTAGTTAATAATAAGTATAAATTAAGTAAAGGAAATGAAGAGGACGAGGTTGATGTTTATGGATAAAAAAGCAGTTTTATTTTTCGTTATTTTATTTGCTTCACAATGTTTTGCTCAATCAGCAGTAATAATTGAACCAATTGATGGTGAAGGCGTTTTATCATTATATCCTCTTGAGGTTAAAGACTATAAACTTACAGT
>CAZHFT010000135.1:240-2455 GCA_964531875.1 uncultured archaeon
CAGTAGTAAATATTTCTGATTCTGATTTGAAAAACGTTCAAGTCGTTATTAGTGTTCCGCCTGAACTTTCTGTTGTTGTTAATGGAGAAGATAGGCAGGAAGCGTATTATTCTTTTCTTTCTCTTTCAGCTAATGCTAGAGAAGAGCGTGTGTTTAAAATTAAAGCAAAAGAAATAACTCTTAATCCAGTTGAAATTAAAGCAGAGCATGGAGTTGAAAATCTTAGTAATTCTTCAACTATTTTAATTAATGTTGAAAAATCAAGTTTTTCTTTTACTTCTAGGTTAAATCAAACTTCTCTTGAACCTGGACAAGAAAGTAGTGTGTTTTTTGATATTTCAAATAATTCTGATTTGCAAATAAAAAATATTGTTGCGGAATTATTTTCAAAAGATGATGTTCTTATTAAAACTCCTGCCTTTAACCTTTCAAATATCGAGGCTGGTCAAACAATTTCTAATACTGAGTTTATTTTTTCGCTTGGTAAAGGCACTGGAAAAAAAGTTCTTGGTTTAAGAGTTTCTTTTGAAGATTCTAAAGGTAAACATATTCTTGAAAAGGCTTTTTTGATTGATGTTCAAAATAGGGATATTTATGTTTTATTATTAGCTATTGCAATCGTTGTTCTTGTGGGCGTTTCTTTTTTTATGCGTAAAAATAAGGTTCCTCAAAAAGTAGAAACACAAGGAATAGAAGTAAAAGAGTTAGATTAAGAAAATTCTATTACGTCTTCGTTTTGTAGGGTGTAGGTTTTTGCTACTCTTTGCCCTGGAAATTTACTTGAACCCCATACTTTTGCATATTTGAGGTTTTTTGCTATGTCTTTGTGTACTAGTTCTGCAACGTCGCTTATTGTTGAGTCTTTTTTTAGGACTACTGGCCTTGTTCGTTCTGCGTCTTGACCTGGTTTTTTTGTGTAAATAATTATTTTGTCAAGTATTTCAAAGATTTTTTTTCCAATTTCTTGTTTTGAAGTATCGTCTGCTTTTACGAATAAGCAATTTTTGTATTCTTTGTGTTCATCAAGTGCTTCGGTTAAGTTTTGAATGTTTGTTTTTTCTTGAAGAATTATGCTTGCGTTTTGTACTCCAAAACTTTTCAAAATCGAGTGAAATTCTTCCAGTGAAATGGTTAAATTTTCTTTTCCTGAAAGAGTAATTCCTTTGAATGGAGATGGATTAATTAGTATGTTTGGTTTTTTTCTTGTTACAATTATTCCAACTTTTTCAAGTTCATTAATTACAACATCTTTTTCAAAATCCATTTTGTAAGTAATTATTATTGCATCTGCGTTTCTTGCAAGGCTTAATAATTGTGTTCCGTTTGCTTTACCTTCACTACTTCCATTTATTATTGCAGGGACTTCTACTAATTGTATTTTTGCGCCGTTGTAATCCAACATTCCAATTTCTGGATTTGTTGTGGTGAATGGATAATCTGCTATTTCAACTTCTACGTTTGTTAATTTTTTTAATAAAAAACTTTTTCCTGTGTTTGGTAATCCAAGAATTACTATTTGTCCATCGCCATCTTTTTTTACATTAAGTGAGGGGCCAGATGTTTTTTTAGATTGTGTTCTTTGTTTTTCTATGTCTTGTTTTAGTTTTGCTATTTTTCCATTTATTCCTGCAATTAGTTTTTCACTTGCTTTGTGTTTTGGTGCAAATTTTAACATATCCTGTAAAGCGCTTAATTGTTCATTAGGTGTTTTTGCAGTTTCATACCTGTCTTTTGCATTAAAATAATCATACCCTGGATTTGTTGCCATAATTAATTTCTTGTTGCAAATGGTTTTTAAAACTAATAAATCAATTATTTTTTTACGCATTTATATACTGCCAGTTCTTCAAAGAAACTTTTTCTTTTTGCAATGCTTTTACAAGTTATTCCATTAGGCATTTTTTTTTCTGTTTCGTCATAACCATTGAGATTTGTTTGCAAAAAAAAGCACTTGCCCTTGCTTTTTAAGTGTTCATGGAAGGTTTTAATGAATTTATCGAGGGTTTCTCTTCCCTTTTTCCCACCATCTAAGTCTAAGTATTTTATTTCATCGCTAATGACATAGGGGGGATTAAAAATTATTACATCTGCTTTTTCTTTGCATTTTTCAAACAAATTCGATTCAAGTAAAGTTAATTTTTTATCGTAACCAATTGTTTCGCTGTTTTTTTGAGTTATTTCTAATGCGTCTTTGTTAAGGTCAATAGAGGTTACT
>CAZHFT010000136.1:0-2445 GCA_964531875.1 uncultured archaeon
ATGCATTTGGAATAAAGACTTTGGTCGAAGAAAGCAAATCAAAAAATTTGAATGAATTAAAAGTAAAAAAAAGTAATGTTTGTATTGCTCATTCTCTTCTTTCAATCACTGGTTATTGTGTTCAACCAATTAATCGAAAGAATGTTTCAATTGTTCATAATGGACAAATTTATAATTATGAAAAACTGAATCCTCTAAAAAAAGAACCAGAATCTGATTCGGTTGTTATTGCCGATTTTTTTAATAAAGAACTTGAAAAAAAGTCTTTTTCTTCGGTTGTTAAAAATTTTATGAAAAAAGCAAAAGGAGAATATGTAATATCAGCAATTCATAAAAAAAAAGTATATATTTTTCGTGATTTTATTGGATTGAAACCATTGTGGTTTGGAGAAAATGATTCTTTTTTTGCATTTGCATCAGAGCCAAGTGTTTTAATGAAATTTAATGTTCACCCTAATCCATTATTACCCGGACATTTAATCGAAATTTCAGAAAAAGGATTAAAAGTAAAAAAGATTTTCGATATAATGGATTTTAGAAAACAAGTTCCAAAAAAGTATTCATTAAAAAAAATGAAATTAGAATTAGAAAAAACAATTGATTTACAAACAAGGGGGATAAATAAAGCAGGCGTTCTTTTTAGTGGCGGAGTCGATTCTTCTTTAATTGCTAAAATGGTTTCAGAAAAAGTAAAAGACACGAAATTGTTTGTGTGTGGTTTAAAGGGCAGTCAGGATGTTGAAACTGCAAAAAAAGCAGCAAAAGAAATGAATTTACCTTTAGAATCAATCATTATCGATGAAGAAAAAATAAAAAAATTAATTTTAAGAGTAATAAAAATTCTTTCATTTTATGATGATATGCAAATAGGCATTTCTGTGCCAGAATTAGCTTGTTCTGATGAACTAGCAAAACAAGGGTATAAAGTTGTTTTTTCAGGACAAGGAAGCGATGAAGTTTTTTGTGGGTATTCGAGTTATTTAAGAATTTTAGCAGAACAAGGATATTCTTCGGTTGAGGGTGAAAAATGGTTTTCTATTTCTAGAATGTGGTCAAGAAATTTTTATAGGGATGAAATAATTTTTGCAAGAAATTCTTTAGAATTAAGAGTCCCATTAGTTGCAAGCGAATTTTTAAAAGAAGCAATGATTATTCCTTCTAAAAAAAATATTTTATCAGAAAATGATTTGATTAGAAAACATCCAATTAGAGAACTTGCGTTAAGTTATGGGGTTCCAAAAGAATTTGCATTAAAACCAAAAAAAGCATTACAGTATGGTTCTGGTTCTCAAAAAATTGTTACAAGATTGTTATTGAAATAATCAACTATCAATTGTGCAAGTTGGCGGAGTGCCGCCAAGTGTTTTGTTAAATGTTACAGTTCTTTCTTCAGTAATTTCAAATCCTTGAATGTTTCTATTGCAAACAATTAATCCAGAAACTGTTGGAAAACTTCCTTGAGTAAGATTAGTGAGTTGTATTTCACAAAAATCAATTGAATTAAGTGCGGTTTGTAATTCTCCTAACAAAAGCGTGCTTGTACAACTTAGATTACTATTTGCATTTGCTAAAATTTCGCTATTGCTAGCTTTATCATAAATTCTAACTGCATTTTCTGCATCAAGAACGGCTTCTCTTCCTGCTTGCATTTTTAAAAAAGAATTATTTGTTTGAGAAGCATTAAGTGAACCATTAATAATAAACAAAAGTAATGCGGCTACTGCAATAGCAGTTATTATTGCAAAAGAACCTTTTTTGTTTAAATGCATTTTCTCACCTCAAGAACTACGTCTGAAGAAAACTCAAAAAACTCTTTACAATTAGTATTAGGGTCCGAAGGCAAATCATCTTTTGTTATTCCTCCAGTTAAATATTCATTTATTGCTGAGTCAGTTGCGTTAGTGTATCTAAGGCTTTGGGTTGCTCCGGTAGTTGGTTCTGCTAAATTAAAAATCATTATTCCAGAAAATAAAACAATTACAATTGCTAAAGCAAGCATTGCGTCGAAAGTAAAAATCACTCCTTTCATTTCCATATTTTCACCATCAATTTAGCAGGAGTGTATAATGTGCAAGAACCGCCATCAAGGCATAGCTCATATGCACTTTTTAAAATATTTAAATTCCTTTCTAAAAAATTTCTTTCAATTACAGCAATATTTGGCGTATTTGCAAGAAGAACATCTACGCATCCATTTATTGCAGGCGAACCACCCTTAGTTATGTAGCAATTAAACTCATCGGGAATCATTAAGTCAGCTTTAGTTAAAGTGCCCCAAGAAGAAGTATCTGTGCATCCATGCATTTCGTATCCTTTATTTTTTAAACTAGTTTGTGCTGTGCAGTTATTTGTGTTTAGTAAAATATTGCTCGAATTCATTGCGATTAAAGTTAATTCGTTTTGTGTTCTTGCGTTTTGTTGCTCATAAGTATTAAGTTCGTAAAA
>CAZHFT010000137.1:0-2439 GCA_964531875.1 uncultured archaeon
GAAATATCAATCTCTTCTTCAAGAACATCTAGCTTTGAAGCCTGTTCTTTCATAACTCCTTTTAGCTCTGCTTCAATAGCCCTTATTTCTTGTTTTGTAGTTTTGTTTTCATGCGCAAGTTTTTTCATGATTTTTTCAGGAGAGGCTTTTTCAAAAGGAATTGTTATTGATTCAAAACCGATTTCATGCAAAACCTTTTCAATCTCTTGACTATTTGAAATTGTTGTTGCAACAAAAATAAATGCTTGAAGTTCATTTTTTTCTTTTACTCCAATAATTGCATTTTGTTGCTGTACTTTTTCTTTTAATTGGTCAAGAGAATTAACATTAACAATTCCAATTTGAATATTTATATTTTCAGTAGATTCAAAAATATTAGTAAAATCATTTGGAAGAGCTTCTAAATTTTCAATTAAATAATTATTTTTTTCTACAAGTGATTTCTTTTTTTCAATTATAATTAACTTTTCTTCAATTTTTGGTTTAATTAAACTAAGTTTTTCTTGCACCTCTTTCACAATTTTTTCATTTGAAAGAATATCCACTTTTATTTTTTCAGGAGGCTTAGGATTAATTAATTGAGTAATCATACTTTCAGGAGGCTTAATTTCCCTATAATTAATTGTTTTTGTAATAATTTCATTAAGTTGATTTTGTGTTTCTTTTACTGCTTTTTCATCTAAAGTGTCATAAACTTCAATATTAAGTTCCTTGGTTTGTTCTGCTTCTTTAATTTCACTAATCCCGTGTTCATGAAGTTTAATAATCAAATCTTCAGCTTTGTCTTTTGACAAAATGGTTCGGGTATGGAATAGTGTTGCACTCCTAAACATTTCTAATTCAACCTTTTAAAATTCCCTTAAAAACAGCTACTGTTGCTTTCTCTGAATTTTTTGAAAACGCCAATTGGTGTTTTTGTTCAATAGTTTTATAATCATTAAACGCAATTTTTGATTCTTCTTTTGCTTTACCTTCAGCAGTTTTTATTTCTTCAAGAATGAGTTTTTCAGCAGTTTCTTTAGCTATTTTTATTTTTTCTTCAGAATTTGCTTTTGCAAGGGTTATTTTTTTTCCAGCATCTTTCTCTGCTTTTTCAACAAGAGTCATT
Organism: uncultured archaeon; assembly: GCA_964531875.1. Taxonomy (GTDB): domain Archaea; phylum Iainarchaeota; class Iainarchaeia; order Iainarchaeales; family Iainarchaeaceae; genus UBA493. Next base: position 1,109 of record CAZHFT010000137.1, read on the forward strand.
TGTTTTTGTTCAAATGTTTTTAATTCTTTCAATACATTAGCCTTTGTCAATTTAACACCACCAAGCAAATAATACAAGTTTTATACCTGTATAAAAGAAAGTTTTGAAGATGATTTTAAAAGGATATCTTAAAAAACAAATTTTTGATTGATTTTTCAAACAACAATAAAGAGAAGAATTACCCCCCTCTACTAATGTTTTTTTTGAACTACTTTGGACATGGCCATGACCTGCTGAGTAAATGCTTTAATTTCATCAAAGGTATTGTATAAATAAAAGCTCGCTCTTGCTAGCCCTTGCTTATTAATACTGCTTACTATTGGTTCTGCGCAATGCATACCGCTTCTAACAGCTATATTTTTACTCTCATCAAGACCAACACCTAAATCAAGAGGGTCAATCCCTTTACAGTCAAATAAAATAATCCCCCCTTGCTTTTCAGAATTATTTGGACAAAAAACATTTACTCCTTTTATTTCGTTAATTTTTTCAAGTGCAAATTTAGTTAATTTTTTTTCATGCGAATGAATTTCTCCCATTCCAACTTTTTTCAAATACCTTACTGCTTCAGCTAAACCAATTACTTCCCCAATAGGCATTGTTCCTGCTTCAAACTTTTCTGGAGAAGACGCCCAACTTGATTTTGTATAAGTAACTTTACTAATCATGCTTCCTCCAAAATTATAAGGAGGCAATTCTTCTAACAAGTCTTTTTTACCAAAAAGACAACCAACCCCAGTAGGACCAAGCATTTTATGAGCTGAAAATGCAACAAAATCAGCACTGATTTGTTTCACATTAACTTCCATATGCGGAACAGACTGAGCAGCATCAATAAGAACTAAAGCATTTTTTTCATGTGTAAGTTTAGTGATTTTTTTAACAGATAAAACAGAAGCAACAGTATTAGAAACATGCGCCATAGAAACAAACTTTGTTTTTTTTGAAAGAATCGATTCAAAATCCTGCATATTCAAAGTAAAATCTGAATTAAGCTTAGCAATTTTTAATTTTGCGCCAGTTCGCTTGCATAATTCTTGCCAAGGAACAAGATTAGCATGATGCTCTAAAGCAGAAACAACAATCTCGTCTCCTTTTTTAAAGTACTTGTTGCGTGCTAAGCAAACTGCAACAAGATTAATGCTCTCAGTAGCATTACGAGTAAAAATCATTTCCTCGGATTTAGAATTAATAAAAGAAGCAACTTCTTCTCTGGAAGATTCATACATTTGAGTAGCTTCCTGAGAAAGCCTATGACTTCCCCGATGAACATTACAACTAAACTCATTGTAATACAAATTAATTTTTTCAATTACTTGCTTTGGAGTAAG
>CAZHFT010000138.1:0-2406 GCA_964531875.1 uncultured archaeon
CTCTTAAAATAGTGTTGTCTAAAACAATTACTGTTTCTGCAATGTTTGCTTCGCCTGCAACAGTAATTGCTTGTTTTAAATTATTTAATGCATCTGTATTGAATTGTTCGGTGTTATATAATGAAGTAGTAAATACGATTGGAATACTTAAATTTTGTATTAAAAATGCAATTGCGGTATCTGCATAATGAATAGTGTCTCGTCCTATTGTAATTACTATTCCGTCGTAATCTTTTATATTATAATAAATTGTTTTTGCAAGAGTTAACCAGTGTTCTGGTTTCATATCAGAACTATCCATTCTGAAAATATTTTTTGTAGTTATATTAAATTTGTTTTTTATCCCTGGAATTAATTGAATTAATTCTTCTTGAAGCAATGCGCCATATTTCCATTTTTTGCCGATTCTTTTAGCACTTATTGTTCCGCCTGTTCCAATGACCAATACGCGTGGTTTTTTCTTTTTCATTAGAATAATCAATCAGGGCTCTTTTTTTATTCATTTCTAATCATTTATTACTTAGTGATTTTATGCTTTTTAGAGAACATTTAAGAAATCAGGGCGTAGATAGGGATATGGCCAAAATAATGCTTATTATTGCTAATAAAAGTAAGTTTGTTCAAAAAGCATTTTTTACTCATTCAGAAATTTCTAATACTAAAAATATTCATGGAGAGCAACAAATGGAACTTGATAAATATGCCGATCAAGTTTTTTTGAGCGCAATGGAAAAATCTAAGCTTGTTAAAACAGTAGCTTCTGAAGAACAAGACGAAATTGTTGAAATTGTTAAAGCTAAGGGAAGTTATGGAGTAGTAATGGATCCTCTTGATGGTAGTTCTTTGATTAAAACTAATCTTGCAGTTGGAACAATTGTTGGTTTTTTTAATGAGGGAAATGTAATGGAGAAAGGCGCGCTTATGGATGGTGCAATGTATATTTTGTATGGCCCTCTTACTAGTTTAGTTTATACTGCAAAAAATGGGACTCATGAATTTGTAATGAATTCGCGTGGTCAATTTGTTCTTAGAAACGAAGACATTCTAATTCCTAGCGGGAAAGTTTATTGTCCTGGGGGAGCAAGAAAGGATTGGGTTCCAAAACATTCAAAGTTGATTAATGAAATTGAAAAGCAGAATTATAAGCTTAGGTTTTCTGGCGGTTTTGTTCCGGATTTTAATCAACTTCTTTATTATGGCGGACTTTTTTCTTATCCTTCTCTTAAATCAAAACCTGAGGGAAAATTAAGACTTTTGTTTGAAGCAAATCCAATGGCTCTTATTGCAAAAGAAGCTGGGGGCGCAAGTTCCAATGGTAAGCATTCTTTGCACGATATAAAACCCACTTCGCTTTCACAAAGAACTCCGTTATATGTTGGCGGAAAAAAAGAAATCGAGTTAGTTGAAAAGTATTTAAAATAAAAAAAAGTTTAAAGAGAGTTAAGTTACTCTCTTTCTTTATTCCATAAATCAACAAGTTCTTTGTAATTATTTGCTACTTGTGTAATTGCTTCTTCTCTTGAAATGCTTTTTTCATTGAGTGCTTTCATTGGTTCCCAAAATACTGTTCTTCCTACTGCAAAACCAATTATTCCTTTTACTTTCGCACCTACTTTAAGCCATTCTTTTACTTTTTCTTCATTCTCTCCTCTTCCAAGAGTAATTATTCCTGAAGTTCGTCCATCTGATTTACATTGTTCTACAAGTGCTTTTGAGTCTTCTAATTTTTTTACTCCTTCAAGTTTCCAAACATCTGGCTCTATTCCAAAATCTTGAATTTCTTTTATTGCTTTAACCATTAGTTTTGGTCTAACCTCTAAATCATAATCCTCAGGATGTTCCTCTGCTTGTTTTTCTGTTGCAGGAACAAGCAATTCAAAAATAAATTTTTTATTAATCCCAATGCAATAATCACTTAGTTCTTTTAATCGTTTAAATTGTCTTTCATTAAGTTCTTTGTCTGCTTCGGGGTTAATTCTTACAAGAACTTTTACGAATGAAGGATTTACTCTTTGAATGTGTGCTTTAAAATCAGGTTCATCAAAATCGAATTCTTTTTGCCCTGATTTTTCAGTGGGCATTGCGACTTTAATTCCTTTTAATTTTGCGTCTTCAATAATTTTCATTCCGAATTGAGCATCGACTAAAATTGCTGAAGTTTCTTTTCGAACACCTAAGTCAAGGCTTTTCAAAAATCCTTCATAAACCATGTATTTTAAGTCTGAATATTTTTCTGTTTCTTCTTCAGTTGGGTTTCTTCCTTCTATCCCAAATAATTTTTTTAATAGCGAGCCTCTATGGTCAAAAGGCAAAATAAGTAAATCTTCAGTATATCCCATTCAAAAAATCCCCCTAATAATTAATTTCTAGAAAAAATAGAGAGATTCTTCTTAAATGGTTTTTGTT
>CAZHFT010000139.1:0-2403 GCA_964531875.1 uncultured archaeon
CGAAAAAAACTTTCAAAACTTTCCCAAAAAGAATTTGAAAAATTACTTGAAGAAAAAGAAAAAATTTCAGAATTAAGTTCATTATTAGGTGGGTTTGCTAGTCTTTGGTTAACTGAAAATACTGCTGATTCAAACAGACTAAATTATAATGCAAATATTTCTAAAACTCTTACTAAACTAGGAAACAAATTGCTTTTTTTTAGTATTTGGTTCAAAGAACTTGATGAAAAAACCGCAAAAAAATTTATTTCTGCAACACCAAAATACAAGTATATGCTAAAGCGACTTTATGATTACAAAAAACATGCTTTAAGTGAAAAAGAAGAAAAAATAATTAATATAAAAGATTTAAGTGGAGAAGAACAATTAACAAAATTATATGATTTAATCACTAATCAATTTGTTTACGATTGGAATGGGAAAAAATTACCATTAGAAAAAATTAATCAATACAAACATAGCGCAAAAAGAAATGAAAGAGTAAACTCATACAACCTTATTTTTAAAAAATACTTTGAAAATAAAAAAGTTCTTGGAGAAATTTATAGAGGAATTGTTTCAGATTGGGATAATGAAAATGTTGAATTAAGAGGATTTAAAACCGCGATTAATACAAGAAATTTTGATAACGATGTTAATGAAAAAACAGTAAACTCATTAATTTCTGCTACTCGGAATAACAAAGAAGTATTTCAAAAATATTTACGCTTAAAAGCAAAAGCCCTAAAATTAAAAAAAATTGATAGATACGACCTTTATGCTCCCTACTTAACAAAAGAAAAAAATTATTCTTTTTTAGAATCGAAAAAAATGGTTCTAAATACTTTTAATGAATTTAATCCTAAAGCAGGAGAATTAGCAAAAAAGATTTTTACTGATAATCACGTGCATTCAACAGTTATAAAGAACAAACAAAGTGGAGCTTTTTGTGCAGGAATAACAAAGGGAATATCCCCATATATTTTGTTAAATTTTGTAGGCAAACAAAGAGATGTTTTTACAATGATGCACGAAATTGGACATGGAGTTCATTTCATGATTGCAGATGAAAAACAACCCACAAACCATTACACACACTCATCACTTTGCTTAGCAGAAACTGCCTCACTGTTTAGTGAAATGCTTTTATTTGACAAAATTGTAGAACAAACAAAAGGAAAAGAAAAAATTGGATTATTAATAAATAAAATGGATGAAGATTTTGCATCAATTTCAAGACAAGCATATTTTACTCAATTTGAAATAAATGCATTTGAAAAAATTAAATCAGGCAAATCAATTGAAGAATTATCAAAGGTTTATTTTAAAACATTAAAAGAACAATTTGGTTCAGCATTAAAAGTAAACGAAAGTTTCTCAAACGAATGGTTATACATCCCTCATTTTTTTCACTCGCCATTTTATTGTTACTCTTATGCGTTCGGAAACTTATTAGTACTGAGTTTATTTGATACATATAAAAAAGAAGGAAACGATTTTTCAAACACTATAATGAATATTTTTGGAGCAGGAAGTAGCGATTCGCCAGAAAATATTTTAGAAGAACAAGGATTTAACATTAATTCGAAAACTTTTTGGAATAAAGGATTTAAATTACTCGAAACCAGAACAAATGAACTAAAAAAAGAATTAAAAAATTAAGCTCATCTTCTTCGAGGTAAATTAGACCTCGGCATTCGGTTAGTTGCTCTTGCCATAACATTAGTTGAATTTCTTAAATTTTTTGGACGTGGTTTTGGTTCTCTAGGTTTTTCTTTTTTTAGGGGTTTCATTTTTTTTAAAATTTTTCCAGATTTAACTTCATTAAGTAATTGTTTTTCAGCAGTATAAGAATAATGAATCATTTTAGCATAAAATAATGCCAAAGCAGCTTTTCCTTTAGGCGGTCTAGAAATACCTAATGAATCCCAAATTTCACGTCTTCTTTTATTTACCACATCCACAGGAATTCCTTTTTTTACGGCAATACTAACTGCTTCAGCATGTGCTTTTTCACCTAATCTAAGTCTATTTGCTTCTACTCCACTAACTGCAATAATTCCAGCAGTAACAGCCGCAAGAACATTTCTAGTAATAATCAAACGTCTTTTTGGTTTAGTATCTTTTACCATAAGTAGTTTACTAATTCTGGGTATAATAAGTTATTATTTAACTTCTTTTTTTAATTTTTCAAGAATCAAGTATTCTGCAAGAGTATCTAATTCGCAATACTTTTCTAAATTTTCTCTTGTCTTTTTAATTTCGATTTCTAAAGGGAGATTTGGCTTTTGAAAAAAGTTAGTTATGTATAAGAATTGAGTACTTGCCATTCCTCCATTGTTTATTTCCATTTCAGAATAGCTTTTGTTTGTTGTTGCAGGTAAAACTTTTTTTATTGAAGCACTACCACATTGCACTGGATTG
>CAZHFT010000140.1:0-2369 GCA_964531875.1 uncultured archaeon
TTCTTTTACGCGTTCATTTTCAGCTTCTGATGCTGCTTTTGCATAAAATCCTATTGCGCTTGTTTCTGGTGTATGTGATTCAATAAGATTCCCTTTGTATTCAGTTGAACAAGCATCAGTTCCATCAACTACCTTATCTAATTTTAATATTTTTTTCCAGATTGATGCATGTTCTGCTTCAACTTTTCCAAGTACTTTGAAAAGCTTTTGACCTTCAATTTCATTTACTGATTTAGCTGCACAAAAATAAAATGTAGCATTACTAATTTCTACTTGTAAAGCTTTCTCAACATTTTGCTTATCTTTTTCATTCAATTCCACATCGAAATTTACTTTTGCTTCATTAAATTCTTTAATATATTTCTTTTTTGCCCCACAAAAAGGACAATTTGAAGGAGATTCATCTCCAATATACGGATCCCCACAAATTTCACATCTCCAAAGTTTTGCCATTTAATATCCCTCCACTATAATCCACATTCTTCGCAATTTTCTTCAAAGCAAAGACATGCAGGTTCATAATATTCTTTTGGGTGTTTACAAGAAGGGCATTTTTGAGGTGGTTCTTTTCCTTTAGCTATATACCCGCACTTACTACACTTCCAAGAAATTGGTTTATCTCTTTTATACACTTCTCCTTTTTCGACCAAGTCTAAAAGTTTTTTATATCTTTTTTCATGTTCTCTTTCAACTTTAGCAATTTGATTGAATAGAATTTCTGCGTCTTTATTCCCTTCCTCTTTAGCATCTTTTGCAAAAGTAGGATACATTTCAGTATTTTCATAATGTTCTCCTTCAATTGCTTCTTTCAAATTAGCTTTGGTATCTCCAATTCCATTAAGCAATTTGAATTCGTCTTTTGCATGTTGCATTTCATTAATTGCAGTTTCTTCAAACAAATTTGCAATATAATGATATCCTTCTTTTCTTGCTACTTTTGCGAAGTAAGTATATTTATTTCTTGCTTCACTTTCCCCCGCAAAAGCTAATTTAAGATTTTTTTCAGTTTTACTCATTTTGTTTTCCCCCACATTTTTTACATACTCCATAAAATTTAATGCTAACAGAATCGGCATTAAACTCAGCTAAATTAAAATTTTTAAGTGCATTTTTTGAAATTTTTTCATTAAAAAAATCCTTAACTTCGCCACAATTTTTACAAATAACATGTTGATGAAAACAAGTATCTGCATCAAACCTAAATTCGCCATTAATTTCAAGCTTCAGAATTTTTCCTAATTCAGCAAGCTTGTTTAAGTTTCTATAAATTGTAGCTAAAGTAATTGAAGGAACGTCTTTTTTGACGGCATTAAAAATAGTTTCCGCATTGGGGTGAGTTTTTACACTGTTTAGATAATCGAGAATTTTTTGCATTTGAATAGTGTTTCTACAGTTCATAAAAAAACCTTATTAATAATTATTATTAATTAGTAACAATTATTATTTAAATATATCTTCTAAATTAAAATTTTGAAAAAAAATAAAGGGCAAATGGGTTAAGGGAGGAAGATAAAAGAAAAAGAAAGTTCCCCTTAACGCCACTATTCCCAATGAGCCAAAAGTATTTTCTATTTTGTAGAATAAGTATTTTGTGAAACAGACCTAATTGCCAGTGCAGAAAAATTAATCAGCTTTTCGTGCCCATTAAGAGGGAAACTGCAATTCCTGTTACAAATGCAACCATTGCTTCAGTACCAAAATAGGCTATAGAAAGCATTGTTTCCATTGGAATTTCTGCCCAATATATCCCCAGACCAATTGAAATTATTGCTCCAATTAATGATGCAATAATTAAATGAGAAATTCCTTTTATGTAATTATGATAAGTTGTTTTTATGAACAGAAAAGCTGCAATGAAAAAAACTCCGAAAAAAATCATGCCAATTTCAGGATTAGGGGCAGCAATTGTTTTACTTGAAAAAACACCAAATTGAGCAATAATAACATAACTAAGAACTGCTAACAAACTACGATCATCTTTCAAAGAACTAATTAAATTGTTTTTTGTTAGTGCTTGAGAAGTTAGCATATTTGGTTGTTGAATTTGAGTAGGCGTGAAATTTGGAATTGTTGGATTAATCTTACTAGTAGGTTCTTTTTTTGCGTGTTTCCCTAGAGAAATACCTGCAATTATTAAGGCTGAAAGTGTAACAAAGGCACCAATTACTCCAATCAAAATTAACTCATTGGTGAAACCCTCAAGAATAATTTTTTCATAATACTTTGAAACAGAAAATATAGCACTTAATAAAATTACAATAAATAAAAAACCCCTTTTTATAAAACCGAATAAAAAGGAAGAAATTTTAAAAAAAACAACTAACAAAATAAGTGATAAAAAAGCTAAAATAATTATTGAAGTGGGATCG
>CAZHFT010000141.1:0-2368 GCA_964531875.1 uncultured archaeon
TTTGAGGTTCAAATTTAGGAATTTTAGCTTTTTTGCTAAAATATTGCAAACTAAAGAAACAAAGCCATTATTGTACGAATTATTGGACAAACTTCCATTGCGTGGTTACGCAGAAATATGGGGTGGAGAAATCTATTTTTCTACTCCTATAGCTATACTAACTGGCGGTTCTTTGGATGTGCGTGTGGGTGATGTTGGGTTCTGGCCTCCGGGTTCTGCTTTGGCGATTTTTTTTGGGAAAACTCCTGCGTCTGAGGGGGAGAAACCTGTGCCTGCTTCTCAGGTTATTGTGTTTGCGCGTATTGAGAATTTGAAAGATGTTCTGAGCCATCTTAAGTTGGTTCAATCTGCTGATTCTATTGTTGTTTCTTTAGTGAAATAAGCCACCTCAAACCTTTACTTCTACATAACTATATTTTGAGTGAACCTAATTTTAAGCCACATTCAATTTCCCTGCTCCGTTTTGTTCTCAAAAAAATTCACTTTTATGAAATTCCCCTTCGTAATTTTACAGCATAATCATGGTTATACAGCATCTCGCGTAGTTAAGAGCCACCTTCAAGTCGGATAAGAATCGTATTAACGGCACTATGGGGGTGTTTTAAAGGATTTGAGAGGGTTTACACCATCTGAGAGTTGAATTAAAGTTTCTTTGAAGCACATTCAAACGGAGTGACAAAATAAGGTTCTAGAATTAATGTAAACGATTGTTTGTTATGTAGAAGTTATTTCAAATATGGCTTCAATAAATTTTTGGAAAAATAGTTTGTTCTATTTCTAGTATTCCTTTTGGAGACAAAATGGCTAAATCATTTGATTTTGAATACTCTATCATTTTTTCTTTGTGAAGCTGTTCTAGGATTGTCCTTGTGAATATTGTTTGATTGCTATATTCGACCCAATCAGATAATTCTTTTCCTAAAGCAGAATTTGTTTGTAATGAGTATAGTAAAAGAAGTGTTTTTTCCTTGTATCCTAATCCAGAGGCTAAAATCCTTTTTTTTCCTTGTATTTCCCATACAAAAGGTAATTTTTTCTCTATAATTTGTTCAAGTATTATTTTAGCGTCTTCAAGCTCTACTTTGTTGAATAGCCTTATTAATTCAGCAATTACCCAATCACAACTTGCTACAATAATGGTTGAATCCATATAGTTAGGGTTAATTTCGTTAGAAACATGTGCTACTCCTCGTTTATTCCTTATTGAGTAAATAAAAATCAAAAGTTTTGGTATGTGGAATCTTACTGAATCAGGAAATTCAGATAAATTTTCAAATTTTTTCAAAGCTTTGTCGAAATTGAATATTGGCTTTCCTAGAGGAGTATATGTTTCAGCAGTATTCCATTCTAAAATTCTAAAAATTATTTCGCACAGTTTGGATGCATTTAATTCAGTAGGTTCAAATTTTTTTTCAAAGAATGCGTATTTTAGCTTTGAATATTGTTCTTCTAAACCAATTCTCAGTTCTTCCGGAAATTCTGAAAAGATGTTTGAGAAATCAACAGTTCTGCTCATAGCCATTACCCTTCTAATTAGTAGTGTTTGATGAAATATTTTTGACATGACGTTTCAATAATTTGTTCAGCTCTTGAACAGTAGTTCTTCCTTTAGGGGAAAGCGAAACTTCTTGTTTTCCTAATTCTTTTAGGGCTAGTTTATTTTTTCTAATTCTTCCTGTAGCTTTGTCTATTCTTGTAGTGTCAATCCCATTTTTCTTTAGTATTAAAGATAGTTTTTGTGTACTGCTACCAGGTATTCCTTTCTTTTCAAATGCATCTAATAATATTAAAAGCCCATTTGCTTGGATTTCCATTCTAGCTTTTCCCGGTATGTCTTCCACAAAAAGGGATCCTGACCTCTAAATTGTACGTAAGGTGTTGTCTTATTAGGTTCTTCATTCTTATGAGTTGATTTTGGGGTAGCTGTTTTTTCACTTGCTTTTTGAGAATTTTCTATTTTTGTTAAACTTATTGTACCCTCAAAGATTTCTCCCTGTTCGTTTTCAATTTTTACGTGTGCTTTCATTAGTCATCGTCCTGGTCTATTAGTTGATTGCCTGAATTGGTTAAAGTCCATGCTTTGAACCCATCTTTTTCTCCCATATCCATTATCAATCCTTTTTTTATGTTTTTTTGAATTTTATCGGTTGTATTTTTTGGCGTTTGTTCACGTGCCATTTTGAAGCCTTCCACTATGTCTTTTTTGTTAAACTTTTCTTTGTGCTCGTATTTTTCAAAATAATATGCAATAAGAAGAGTTTTTTCTACGTCTCCTTTTGGTTTTTTGGAAATTAAAAATTCTTTCAGTGACATTTTTTTTGAACCCGGGGGATTTGTTAAAGGTGCATGATTTCCCAATTCCAAAACT
>CAZHFT010000142.1:0-2367 GCA_964531875.1 uncultured archaeon
TGAACGAAACAATTTGATTCCTGAAAAAATTAATGGATTAAATTATATTGATTTTAAAGAAAGTGATTTTAAAAAAATTATTTTAGGTAAATTCCCTAAGCTGGATACTCGTTTTTTAGAGGCGTATATTTTTAACAAATTAAAACTTGAGTTATTTGAAGGAACAAAGATTGATTCGCTTGTTAAAAAGAGTGTTTTGACTAAGTAAATTTCTAAAAGAAATCAATTCTTTTTTCCGTGTGTTTTATTAGTTTTTCTTTCCTTATTTTATTGATTTTTATGATTGTTGAAAAACTTTTAGCTAGACAAGTTCTTGATTCAAGGGGTAACCCTACTGTTGAGGCAGAACTCAAAACCAATAAAGGAATTTTTACATCTATTGTGCCAAGTGGTGCGTCTACTGGAGTACATGAAGCTCTTGAGATGAGGGATGGTGAGAAAGCCTATTCTGGAAAGGGGGTTCTCAAAGCAGTTTCTAATGTTGGTGTTATTGCAAAAGAAATTAACGGAAAGGAATTTGCTTCTCAGAAAGAACTTGATTCTGCACTTCTTGATTTGGACGGAACAGAAAACAAGTCAAAGTTAGGGGCTAATGCAATTCTTGGAGTTTCAATGGCTTTTACTCGGGCAATGGCGAGTGAAAATAATTTTGAGTTATATGAACAACTTGCAGAAATTTCAGGCAATAAAAAGTTTATTTTACCTGTTCCTCAATTGAATGTTTTGAATGGCGGGAAGCATGCTGGAAAAGAAGCAGATATTCAAGAACATATGTTAATGCCTATTAAATTTAATTCTTATAGTGAAGCAATTAGAGCAGGAACCGAAACTTATCATACACTTAAAAAATTGTTAAAGAAAAAGTTTGGTGCTCAAGCAACTCTTTTGGGAGACGAAGGCGGATTTGTTCCTCCAATGGACAATGTTGAGGATAGACTTGAGTTAATGCTTAAAGCAGTTGATGAAGCAGGGTATTCTGGAAAAATAAAAATTGCTCTTGATTCTGCAAGTTCAGAGTTTTATAAAAATGGAGTTTACTCTATTGGAGATAAATCTTTTTCTGGCGGAGAACTCACTGATTTTTATGCAGAATTAGTTGAAAAGTTTGAAGTTATTTCAATTGAAGACGGTATGGCTGAAGATGATTGGGAGTCTTGGCAAACCTTAACTTCAAAGTTGGGTTCAAAAATTCAAATTGTGGGTGATGATTTACTTGTTACTAATGTTGAACGAATCAAAACAGCTTTAGAAAAAAAAGCTTGTAATTCTTTATTACTTAAAGTTAATCAAATCGGAACAGTAACCGAATCAATTAATGCTGCAAATCTTGCCATTAAAAATAATTGGAGTGTTGTGGTTTCTCATCGTTCTGGTGAAACCGAAGATTCATTTATTGCCGATTTGGTTGTTGGTTTAGGAACTGGTCAAAGTAAGTTTGGAGCTACTGCAAGAAGTGAAAGAATTGCAAAGTATAATCAATTATTAAGAATTGAAGAAAAACTTGGAGATAACGCAATTTTTTTACAAGAGTTAAAAAGAAGTTAAAGAAGAAGGTTTTTTAATTACAAAAGACTTATTTTTTCTTTGATTTGGTGTTATTTTAATGGTTTCATTTGAATTAAATTTAGTCATTCTTACGGTATTAATTATTTTATCTGGATTTTTTTCCTCTGCAGAGTTAGCTATTTTTTCGATTAGTAAATTGAAATTAAAAAAATTAATTTCGACTAATAAACCAAATGCTCAAGTTTTAAAAGAACTAAAAGAGAATCCTCAGAATCTTTTGAATACTATTCTTATTGGGAATAATTTAGTTAATGTGGCATCTGCTTCACTTGCAACTGCTATTGCTCTTGAATTTTTTCCTTCTGGCTATGGTATTGCTATTGCTACAGGAGTAGTTACTTTAGTAATTCTTGTTTTTGGAGAAATTACTCCAAAATCACTTGCTTTAAAACATAATAAAGCAATTGCTCTTGCTGTTGCACCATTCATAAAAGTTCTTTCAATAATTTTTATTCCGCTTTTATTTGTTCTTAATAAAATAACAAAAGTATTTCTTTCGCTTTTTGGAGCAGGGTCAGGGGAAGAAACTCTTACGGAGGATGAAGTAAAAACAGTTGTTTCTCTTGGAGCAGAAGAAGGCGCGATTGAAAAAGATGAAAAAGAAATGATTCATCGAATTTTTAGATTAAATGATATTACTGTTGAAGACATTATGACTTATCGTTCTGAAATGGTTGGGGTTGAACCTATAGAAATTAATAGTGGTTTATTAAGTGCCCAGAATAGGAGGCGTTTATATTGGTGTAATTGGACTGTGCCACTTCCAGAAGTACGTATGCGCGAACCATTGCTGTCTCCTTT
>CAZHFT010000143.1:0-2358 GCA_964531875.1 uncultured archaeon
AGAAGACTAATTAATTTTTTGAAACAAATTGATTTTAAAATTCCTAAACTAGGGTTGGTTGTTTTTTCAGGAAATGTTTCTGAAACTGAAGGAAGAACTGACATTAAATTATTTACAGTTAAACCAGTTAAAGATTTGAAAACGAAACTTTATTGGTGCGATTCAAAATTTCACTTGGAACCTTTACAATCAATGATTAAACCAAGTAGAGTATATGGATTAATTACAATTGATAAAAACGAAGCAACAATTGCAACTTTAATAGGAAAAAGATATGAAATAATTGGAAGATTTACTTCAGGTTACTCTGGAAAAATGAGAGCAGGTGGACAAAGTGCGGCTCGATTTGAACGACTAAGAGAAGAAGAAGAACAAACTTTTTACAAAAGAATAAGTGAAAAAGTAAATTCTGCATTTCTTCAGTACGAAGATAAATTAATGGGGCTCATTATTGGCGGCCCAGGAATGACTAAAACTGCATTCATTGAAACTGGATTAATCGACCATAGATTAAAGAAAAAAATAATCGGAACAATTGATACTTCTTATACTGACGAATCAGGGATTAGAGAAGTTGTTCAAAAATCAGAAGAATTACTAAAAGATACTGACATGATGAAAGAAAGAATGTTAGTTACAAATTTTTTAGGCGAATTAGCAAAAGATGGTCTTGCAACTTATGGGGAAAAAGAAGTAATGAAAGCACTTGAAATGGGACAAGTTGAAACTTTACTTGTAAGTGAAGAAAATGAATGGATAGTTTATAAAATAAAAAACCTTCAAACTAATCAAATCGAAATTTTCATAGACAAAAAAGGCAATTTTAGACTAAGTACTTATAGAAATAATGTTTCAATGGAACTACTTGAAGAAATAGATTATCTTGATTACATGGCTGAAAAAGCAGAAGAAACCTCCACTAATTTAGAAATCGTTTCCAATGAAACTCCTGAAGGCGACCAATTCCTAAATGGATTCGGAGGAATTGGAGCAATTTTAAGATACAAACTTAACTAATAAAAAAAAGGAATTGAACCCATGAATTTAACCGGAATAACTCACTACTCAACAACAACTAAAGGAATTGGAGGATTATTAAAAAAAAGAATTTCTGATTTTATAGTGAGTGAAATTACGCTCAATGGAAAAACTTTGAAAAACCTTATCTTTGGGGAATGGGAAGGAAAAAAAGAAATTGAATTTGAACCAACTGAATCTAAAGACGATACAAAAGAATACTTGCATTTTACAATGGAAAAATTTAATTTAGATACAAATACTGCTTTAAGAAAAATTACAAGACAATGCCATTGTTCACAAAAAAGACTTGGGTATGCAGGAATGAAAGACAAACGAGGAATCACTTCTCAAAGAATTTCTTTTTGGCAACCAAACATTGAAAAATTAAAAAAATTTAATGATAAATTTATTTCATTACGCGAACCAGAATGGAGCAATCAAAGAATTGAAATTGGAAATCATAAAGGAAACTATTTTGAAATAACAATTAGAAATATTTTATTAAACGAAAAAGAATTACGAAAAGAAACAGAAGAATGCTTTCAGCAAATGAAAAAAGGATTAGCTAATTATTTTGGAGAACAACGCTTCGGAGGAATAAGGCAAATAACTCACAGAGTCGGAAGAGAATTTGTTAATGGAAATTTTGAACAAGCAGTACTATTGTATCTTACCTCACCATCTGAGGGCGAGGAAAAAGAAATTGCAATTGCAAGAAAAAATCTTTTCAAAACAAAAGATTATTCAAAAGCAAGTAAAGAATTTCCTTCAAAATTTAGATACGAACTTGCAATCCTTCATCATTTATGCAAGTACCCAAAAGATTTTATTGGCGCATTTCAAAATTTACCAAAACACTTAATTTACATGTTTACTCATGCCTACCAAAGTTATTTATTTAATGAAATAATTAATTTGAGAATTGAAAGAGGGATAGGACTTGAACCGATTGAAGGAGACGTTCTTGAAGATGGAATAGTAACTGCCCCTTTATTTGGTTTGGATACAAAAATTTCAGAAGGGGTTCCTGGAGAAATAGAAAAAGAAATTCTTGAAAAAGAAAAAATTAACTTAACAAATTTTAAAATTAAAAGTTTTCCAGAGTTAAGTTGTAAAGGAACCATAAAAAAAATAAAAATAATTCCAAAAGAACTAAAACTGATTTCTATTGAAGATGATGAGTTTTTTGAAGGAAAAAAACTAAAAATAAGCTTTTCTTTAGACAAAGGAAACTATGCGACTACGGTGTCTAGGGAACTAATGAAAAATCCTTGAAAAACAAGGGCAAGTGGAAGAAAACCCCTTAAAACAGTGCAAAAAACACGTTTTTTCAACAAA
>CAZHFT010000144.1:0-2341 GCA_964531875.1 uncultured archaeon
ATGAAACAAAAATCACAATTGAAGACAATAGAAAAGGAGAAGTTGTTAGATTTACTGCAGATAATTCAAAAGCAAAAGAAAAACTTAAATTTGAACCAAAAATAAAAATTAAAGAAGGAATACAAAAAAGTATAAAATGGTACAAAGAAAATATTGAAAACTGATTGAGGGAAAAAATGCAAAAAATATTGGTTACTGGCGGATGCGGATTCATAGGAAGCAATTTTGTGAGATTACTTCTTGAAGAAACACAACTTGGAATTGTTAATCTTGATTCACTTACTTATGCAGGAAATCTTGCAAATTTAAAAGATGTTGAAAATAATGAAAAATATTCATTTGTAAAAGGAGACATTGTAAACAAAGCAGATGTTGAAAAAGCAATGGAAGGAGTAGACACTGTTTTTCATTTTGCTGCTGAAAGTCACGTGGATAATTCTATTAATAATGCTGACCCATTTATCAAAACTAATATTCAAGGAACAAAAAAATTACTTGATGTTGCAAGAGAAAAAAACATTGAAAGATTTGTGCATATAAGCACTGATGAAGTTTATGGTTCGGTTGAAGAAGGAAAAAGCACAGAAAAAGATATTCTTAAACCAAGAAATCCTTATTCTGCATCAAAAGCGGCGAGTGATTTGTTAGCACTGAGTTACGCGAACACTTACCACATAGATGTAATTGTTACAAGAAGTTCAAATAATTATGGGCCTTACCAGTACCCTGAAAAAGTAATTCCTTTGTTCGTGACAAATTTAATGGAAGAAAAAAAAGTCCCTTTATATGGCACTGGAGAAAATATTCGTGACTGGCTTTTTGTTGAAGACAACTGCAGAGGAATTTTTACTGCAGGAGAAAAAGGAAAGAGTGGAGAAATCTATAATGTGGACGGGGGAAACGAACTCTCAAACATTGAACTTACAAAAAGAATTCTAAATGAAATGGGAAAAACCGAAGAAATGATTGAGCAGGTGGAGGATAGAAAAGGACATGATTTAAGGTATAGTTTAAACAGCTCAAAACTAGAAGCTCTTGGTTGGAAACCGAAAAAGAATTTTGAAGCCGGACTTAAAGAAACAATTAAATGGTACAAAGAAAATGAAGCATGGTGGAAACCTCTCTTAAAAAGAAGTGATTACTGAATGGATGCTGTTGAACACTTTTTTTCCAATTCTAAACCGGGCGTGGGCCACTGGACAAATGAAAGAATAACTACATTCAAGCCGGAAAAGGAAGAAAATGTTCTTGATGTTGCCTGTGGAAACAGAAAAATAAACGGAGCAAAAGGAATTGACAATGACCCTAAAAGCAAAGCAGATATAATTGCAGATGCAACAAAACTTCCTTTCGAAAAAAATTCTTTTGACACAGTATTCTGCCTGAATTTTCTAGAACATACTTTCAAGTTCAATGAAGTTCTGACTGAAATCCACAGGGTAATGAAACCTGACGGAATACTGCAGGTTGAGGTTCCGTATTACAATTCATACGCTTTCGGGCAGACTCCTTTTCATCACATAATGTTCTGTGAAACTACAATGAAAGATTGGTACACAAAAGAGGGAACATTTAAGAGGTATACAAAGGCAAAATTCAAAATACTAAAGACAGAGCTTTACTTTACAAAACCTGCAATGCTGATTCCGAAAGGATTAAGAATAAAAGTAGCCCATTACATTCCAAACTTATGCTACCAAATTTACTGGAAACTGAAAAAGGACTAGGGGGAATTTTATGAAAGGAATAATACTTGCAGGCGGAACAGGAAGTAGATTAAAACCACTTACTACAGTAACGAATAAACATTTGTTACCAATTTATGATAAACCAATGATTTATTATCCAATTGAAACTCTCAAAAAAGCAGGAATAAAAGATATTCTTATTATTACAGGAACTCATCATGCAGGCGCAATTTTTTCATTATTAGGGTCAGGAAAAGATTTCGGAGTAAATTTTACTTACCGCGTACAAGATGAAGCCGGAGGATTACCTCAAGCAATTGGTCTTGCAAAAGAATTTGTCGGAGAAGACAAATTTGTTTCAATAAACGGAGACAATATTATTTTAGAAGATATTTCAGAAGCAGTAAAAGAATTTGAAAAAGGAAAAGAAAAAACCCGAGTAATGTTATTTGAAACAACTAAAGACGAAGCAAGTAAAGCAGGAGTTGCTGTTCTTGAAGGCGAAGAAGTAAAAGAAGTAATTGAAAAACCAATTAACCCTCCGACTAATTGGGTTGTTATTGGAGTATACATGTACACTTCACATGTTTTTGAAATTATTAAAACATTAAAACCCTCAGCAAGAGGAGAATTAGAAATTGCCGACATACATA
>CAZHFT010000145.1:0-2333 GCA_964531875.1 uncultured archaeon
TTCCATCAAGTGATAAAACATTAGCTTTCATTTTGCCGCCTCAGTTTTTTCTTTTTTTACAGGAGCTTCTTTTTTCTCTTCTTTAGCTTCTTTTTTTTCTGTTTTTGCTTCTTCTTTAGCTTCTGCTTTTACAGGCGCTTTTTCTTCGGTTTTCTTTTCTTCTTTAGATTCTTTTTTTTCGCCTTCAAATGGTAAAGATAAATCTGTGAATTTTACTCTAGTTTCTTCGGTTTTTCTAATTGCTGGTCTTAGTGCAATTTCTCTTTTTGCTGGACCAGGAACACTTCCTGAAAGAACAATAAAATCACTTTTTACTACTCCATAATTTAAGAAACCTCTTTTTGGATTAACTGTTTCCGGATTTTTTTCAATAAATAAAATTCTTTTATTGTATTCTGTTCTTGTATGGTATCCCATTTGACCTGCTCTTGGAACAGTCCACATTACTGTTGCAGGATGCCAAGGACCAATACTTCCTACTGCTCTATGTTTTTTTGCTTTTGGTCTTTGGATTTTAATTCCAAACCTTTTTACTGGGCCTTGGAATCCTTTTCCTTTGTTAACTGCTTTAACATCAATAAAAATATTATTATCAAAAACTTCGTTTACATTTAATTCTTTTCCGAATTTTTCTTTTGCAAAAATTAATTGAGAATTAACATTTCCGCTTAATTCGATTTCTGAAACATTAGCTTTCTTTTTTCCAATTCCAGTGTGTCCTGGTTGTAATTCAGCTAAAAGAACAACTTTAGTTGCTTTTTCTTTAAGTTTTGTAAGATCATCAAAAGCAGAGTATTTTTTTTCTTCCTTATTTTTCTTCCCTTTTTGTTTAAAAGAAACAATTTTTTTTCTTAAATTTTTTCCTGGCTTTTCAACAGTTGCTTCACCAAGAACTTTCAAACCGTCATTTGTTTTAGTGTAAAGTCTTGCTCCAATAATTCTAATTGGAGGGCATTCAATTACTGTTGAGGGAATACAAGTTTCTTGTCCAAAATTAGTGCTTTTTTCATGAGCATTTTTTCCAAAAATTTGAGTCATTCCTGCTTTGTAACCAAAAAAATTCAAAGCTTTAGTTTCTTCAGTATTAATTGCTGGATAAGTAGAAAAAGTAGCCATTTGTTTTTTTGCTCTTACCCTTGGGTAATAAGCAAGGCTTCCTGATCTTGGTTTATGTCCGCCAACCATTCAAATTCACAATCCATTTTCTAAATCAAAAACAAACTGCGCACTGTGGTTTAATTCAAAAAGAATTTAACCTGGGGTATGCGAAAAATTTGCTAAAAAAAAGCTCATTTCGGCATTTACATCCCAAGAAGATTTACTTGGAATACAGTGTGCAATATCTACTATTCATTCCCCTAAAGCATTTATAAAGGTTACTTTTGATTTGATTTATTATTTTTTTTTGCTTTAATTTATGTAAATTCTTAATCTATTTTGTATACTAATTATCAAATCAAATGCACTATTTATTCAATTATTCCTGTCTTCCGAACAAAAAAAGTAGGCCAATTGCACCTAATATGATTGCTCCGAGTGTAAATGAATTGTTATGTAAGATAGCCATACCCGTTGAAACAAAACCAGTCATTCCCTGAAGAGTTCCTTCTTCCTCAGTTTCTGTGTTAGTTTCTTCAGTTTCTGTTTGAGTTTCTGGTTCGTTGTATTGTGGTTCAGGGACTTCTATTTCAAAAGGTTCCTGAGCTACTTTCATTAATTTAGTGTATTTTTGAAGAAATTCTCTTCCTTCAGATTGAACGTCAAAATAAACAATTGCTTCCTCTGAATTGAGGTTATTTACTGCAACAATTCTTTCACTAAAAGAATTTGCGTTTATCGTAAACTTTTTTGGAGAAACTGTTGCATTGTTTGAGTATATTTGTACAGTAATAGCTTCGTCTGTTGGGTTATCAAGCTTTAATTCAACAAACCCTGAGTTTCCACTAACTTCTACTTTAGCAGGGTTATGTAGCTTAACTTTATCTAATCCTTGTTCTTCTTTGAAACCATTTACTCTTACATAAAAGTTTTCTGAGGTTAATTCACAAGTAAACCCTGAATCAAAGTGACCCATTACTTTTACATATCCTGTTCCTGTTGTATCTTTTTCGGTTTCGCTTGCGAGTGCTTTAACTTTTAAGGTTGTTGTTTGTCCTTTGTTAATTATTGTTGAATCTCTTGTTGCTTCTATTGCGAAGTCTGGCGAATAAGTAATTCCTTCTATTTGATCTATGTTAAAATTTTCTTGGCCGTAATTTCTAAATGTAAAATACTCTGTATCAGTTTTTCCTGAGTCCATAACCATGTTTTTTGGAGTAATTCTTAATCCTGTA
>CAZHFT010000146.1:0-2328 GCA_964531875.1 uncultured archaeon
TTCTGAAAAGGCAATTGCAGGTAAAAATATTGCAAATATTCTCGCAGGTAAAAATGTTCCAGCTTCAAGTATTGGTTATGCTCATGCATTTGAATTTACTAAAGATAATGAAAAGTATGTGATTTTACCTTTAAGGGGGCACATAGTAAATGTCGAATTTCCTAAACAGTATAGTTATTGGGTTGGTACGGATTTAACAAAATTAGTTGATGCAGAAATTATTTATGAAGGACAAGAAAAAGCTATTATTAGTGGATTAAAAAAAGTAGCAAAAGATTGTGAAGAGGTTATTGTTGCAACCGATGCGGATAGAGAAGGAGAAAGTATTGGAGTAGAAGCACTTAGATATGTAAAAACTGCTAATCCTAAAATAAAAGTTAAACGAGCTTATTTTTCCGCAATTACCAAAAAAGATATTGACCATTCATTTTCTAATCTTGTTGAAGTGGATTATAATTTTGCAGATTCTGCAGATTCTCGAAGAGAAATCGATTTAATTTGGGGCGCAGTTTTAACAAGATTCATTTCTCTTGTTTCTGGAAAACTTGGAAAAGAATATCTTAGCGTTGGACGAGTTCAAACACCTACACTTGCTTTGATTGTTCAAAGAGAAAAAGAACGTCTTGCATTTGAAGCGAAAAAATATTGGGAAGTAAAAGCTCTTTTCAAAAAAGACGAGAAAGTATTTGAAGCAGAACACAAAAAAGGAAAGTTTTGGGAAAAAAAAGACGCAGAAAAAGCAATGAGCACTGGTGAAAATAAAGGATTAGTTAAATCAATTAAACGTTCTAAACGAATTTTAAAAAAACCAACTCCATTCAATACAACTGATTTTTTAAGACAGGCTACTTCAATAGGATTTTCTGCAGGCGAAGCAATGAGTACTGCTGAAGCACTTTATCAACAGGGATATACATCTTATCCCCGAACTGACAATACTGTTTATTCTGAAACTCTTGAGCTTAAAGTAGTTTTGAAAGAAATGGCTAAAGTTCAAAGTTTCAAAAAAGACGCGGATTTTTTACTCTCTAAAAAAGAATTAATTCCTTCTCGAGGTAAAAAAGAAACAAAAGATCATCCTCCTATTTATCCAGTTACTGCTGCTTCAAAAGAAAAATTAAGCGAAAAACAATGGAAAATTTATGAACTAATTGCAAGAAGATTTTTTGCTACCCTTTCAGACGAAGCAATAACTGAAAATTTGTCTATAGATATTTTACTTGGAAAAGAACCATTTGTTGCCAGAGGTCAAAGAATTCTAAAACTTGGGTGGAAAGAAGTTTATCCTTATTCTACTATTAAAGAAGTTTTTCTTCCACCTCTTAAGGAAGGCGAAATGGTTAATCTTGAAAAACTTGATTTACTTAATAAAGAAACTCAACCGCCTTCAAGGTATAGCCAATCAACTTTGCTTAAACTAATGGAAGATCTCGGGATAGGGACAAAGAGTACAAGGCACACAATAATTCAAAAATTATATAACCGAAAATATATTTTGGGAACAAAATCTATTGAACCAAGTAAAATTGCTTTTGCAGTTATTGATTCACTTAATAAAAATAAAGTTGCGGCAGTAGATGCAGAAATGACTTCTCTGCTTGAAAAAGAAATGGATAAAATTGCAGCAGGAAAAATAACAAAAGAAAGAGTAGTGGGAGATTCCAGAAAATTTTTACATTCAATTTTGAGTAGAATGATTGTAAATAAAGATAAAATCGGTTCTGAGTTGCGTGGTGCACTTAAATCAGATTCAATAATTGGAAAATGTAATGTTTGTGAAGGGATGTTAAGGATTCTTAATAGTAGAAATAATAAACGATTTCTTGGTTGTACTAATTATCCTAAATGCACAAATACATTTCCTTTGCCTCAAAAAGGAAAAGTTGTTACTACTGATAAAACTTGTGAAAAATGTAATACTCCGATTGTAAAAATTATTGGAACGCGATACAAATTTGAAATGTGTGTAGATATGAATTGTGAAACCAAAAAAGAATGGAAAGCAAAATATGAAGCAAAGAAGAAAGCAGCGATTCAAAAAAAAGTAACTAAGAAAAAATAATTAATTTAGATTTTTTTTGAAAGAAGTATTATTGTTAAAATAATAAGAATTGTTGAAAAAAGAGCCACCATAAAATTACCATAAAAATTAGAATTGGAATGGGAAAAAAATTTAGTTATCCATTAGCTTGGTGAGCCTAATCCCATTCCAATTTTTTTTTGTTTTTGATTCACTTTTTAGGAATGGATCCCCCCAATCTTCGTTACAATAATATTGTTATGCTCGGAGCTTTATATAATCTCACAGCGTTTAACTGTACTTTTTTT
>CAZHFT010000147.1:0-2315 GCA_964531875.1 uncultured archaeon
ACACTGTCTTGTATTCCGTCCATGTGGGCTGTGTTCATGTGCGGTATTACTGGAGTATTTGGAACTAATGCTTGTGAAAAGGTTTTTCATGGGCTTAAAGCTCTTGAGTATAGAGGGTATGATTCTTGGGGTATAGCTTTTCCTCAAAAAGATTCTTTTTTTGTAAAAAAAGAAATTGGCAAAATTGGTTTGGCTAAATTTTCTCTTTCTACAAGTAGCACTTTAGCTATTGGTCATACTCGTTGGGCTACTCATGGTAATGTTTCTAAAAAAAATGCTCATCCTCAATTTTCTAATGATAAAAAAATTGCTCTTGTTCATAATGGAATTGTTGAAAATTTTGAAGAATTAAAAAATAAGTTAATCTCTAAGGGGTTTTCTTTTTTTTCAGATACTGATTCTGAAATAATTGCTAATCTTATTCAATTTAATTTTAAAAAAAGAGGTTCTTTTGAAGAGGCAGTTAGAATTTCTCTTAAAGAAATTGAGGGAGGTTATGCTATTGTTGTTTTGCATTTAAATGAAAATAAATTATTTTGTGCTCGTAATGGTTCTCCGTTAGTTCTTGGTTTTGGAGAGAATGAATTTTTTGTTGCTTCTGATGTTTCAGCTTTTGTTTCGTACACTAAGAAAGTTTTGTTTCTTAATGATTCTGAATTAGCAGTAATTGATGGGGAAGTAAAAGTTTTTAGTGTTGATTCGGGAAAAGAAAAAAAGTTTTCTTTAAAAAAAATTAATTGGGATATTGAGCAGGCAAAAAAAGGCGAGTTTAAACATTTCATGACTAAGGAAATTTTTGAACAACCTGAAACTTTAAAATTAGCAGTTGAACAACCTGAAAAAGATGTTTCTAAATTTGTTAAGTTAATAAAGTCTTCAAAAAAAGTTTTTCTTGTGGGGTGTGGAACTTCGTATCATTCTTGTCTTTCTGCAGCGTACTTTTTTTCTTCTATTTCTAATGTAATGGTTGAGTGTTGTATCGCATCTGAATTTTCACGTGTTGAAAAATTTGTTGATAAAAATTCTCTTGTAATTGCAGTTAGTCAAAGTGGAGAAACCGCGGATTTACTTGAAGCAATCAAAAATGCTAAAAAAAATAATGCAAAAGTCGTGAGTATTGTTAATGTAATGGGTTCTAGTGTAATGCGTATTTCTGATTGTTCTCTTTTAATGAATGCAGGCCCTGAAATTTGTGTTCTTTCAACAAAAAGTTACACTAGTCAAATTGCTGTGTTTTTATTATTAGCTTATGCAGTAATTGGAAAACAAGAGGAAGCAAAAAGAATTATTTTGAAAACCGCGTCTAGTGTTAATTCTTTACTTAAAACTGCGGATAAAAAAATGAAAGTTCTTGCAAAAAAACTTGCAAAAAAGAACGATATTTTTGTTATTGGTAGGCATGATGCTTTTCCTGTTGCTTTAGAAGCGGCTCTTAAAATTAAAGAAGTTAGTTATATTCATGCTGAGGGTTTTGCCGGCGGAGAACTAAAACATGGAACAATTGCACTTATTGATAAGGGTACTCCTGCAATTGTAATTTCTACTCCCGAAACAAGGCGATTAATTGTTAGTAATGCAATTGAAATGCAAAGCAGAGGGGCTTTTACTATTGGTTTTTCTTCTGTTGAAAATTCTAATTTTGATTTTAATTTAGTGGTTCCTGATGTTGGTTTTGCTGATGCGATAACTAGAATCGTGCCTATTCAACTTCTTGCTTATTATATTGCAATTGAAAAAAATCTTGATCCTGATAAACCAAGAAATCTTGCAAAAAGTGTTACGGTAAAATGATTTTTTATGGGTGAAAGAAAATTATTTGGTACTGATGGGATTAGAGGTAAAGCTAATCAATACCCAATGACTCCTGAAATTGCTATGCGTTTAGGTAAAGCAATTGCAAGTATTTTCAAAACTAATGGTCAACATAGTATTGTAATTGGTAAAGATACTCGGCTTTCTGGGTACATGCTTGAAACAGCATTAACTTCGGGAATAGTTTCTATGGGGGCTACAGTTTTTCTTGTTGGGCCAATGCCAACTCCAGCTATTGCAAAATTAACTACTTCTTTAGGTGCTGATGCGGGAATTGTTCTTAGTGCTTCTCATAATCCTGCTGAAGATAATGGAATTAAACTTTTTGATTCTGAAGGCTATAAACTTAGTGATGATGCTGAACATAAAATTGTAGCTATTGTTTTATCCGATTCAAAAATAAAAAATAAATCTGTTGTTATTGGTAAAGCATTTAGAATTAATGATGCGGATGGGCGTTACATTGAATTTGTAAAATCTACTGCAAAAAATATTTCTTTAAG
>CAZHFT010000148.1:0-2311 GCA_964531875.1 uncultured archaeon
TAATCATTTTCAAAATAAATCACTTACAAACTAAGTAAATCAAGAAATCCATTTAAACTAAGTAGAAAAATGAATTTAGAAATGATTAAATAATCAAATTACTACTGTACTTTATGCTTGAAATTTTAACGCAATTAGCTGCAATTCTCATTGTTGGATTTTTCATGAAAGAATTAGCAGATAGAATAAAAATTCCTTTTATTGTACTCCTCATACTTAGCGGAACTTTAATGGCTACTTAT
Organism: uncultured archaeon; assembly: GCA_964531875.1. Taxonomy (GTDB): domain Archaea; phylum Iainarchaeota; class Iainarchaeia; order Iainarchaeales; family Iainarchaeaceae; genus UBA493. The sequence goes on from CAZHFT010000148.1 coordinate 243, forward strand.
GGAATAATTGATATTAAGTCTCTTTTTCCTTTCCCTGATTTAATAAGAACTCTTGCAATCATAATGGTTGTTTTTAGTTCTGCATTTTACATTAATATTGAAAATATAAAAAAGCATTCAAAATCAATACTTATGCTTGCAACTTTAGGAGTTCTATTAACAACACTACTGATAACCGTAACTACTTTAGCATTATTACCAATTCCTTTCATTACAGCTGCATTTTTAGGAGTTCTCCTTTCCGGAACTGACCCTGCAGCAATCGCAACCGCATTACCAAAAAAAGGTAGTGAATTGGCTGGATTTTTAAGAGCTGAAAGTTTATTTAATTCTCCATTTACAGTAATTTTGCCTTTATTACTTATAGATTATATAAAACTGCCTCAGGAAGCATTATCGAACGTCCCAAAACTTTTTTTATTAATTGCAATTGGAGCAATAATTGGAATTGCAGGAGGATTACTTGGGAAAAAATTAATGGAAAAAACAAGAGAAAGCCACACAGAAACATTAGGATTAGTTCTTGCAATTGGAACTTATGTTATTGCAGAAAATTTTTTAGGTTCAGGAATTTTAGCAGTAGCTCTTTGTAGTGTAATGCTTAATCAAGGAGATTACCCAAAAAAAGGTTTTTTAGGAGAATTCAATTCAGAACTTGCTTTTGTTTTGACTTTATTTGTTTTCACGATGCTTGGAACACAATTTCAAGTTGTTGATTTAATTTTTAGCAGAGTAGAAATATTTGCAGTAATAATCGCATTATTCGCATCACGAATGATTACTGTGTTAATAGTTCTTTTTAATTCAGAATTTAACTTAATGGATAAAATTAAAATTGGATTAATCGCGCCAAAAGGTGTTTCTCCGGCGGCACTTGCGCCACTTGTAATGCTTCCGGCATATGGAATAATTGGAGCGGAATTAATAGTAAAAATAACTTATTTAGCAATCGTTGTGAGCATTCTTGTTTCAGTAATAGTGACAAAATTAAGTATTAAACCAAAAACTGAAGAGGAACTATTTCAAGAAAAACTTGAAGACAAGAGAGAACTTCGAATTGAAAAACGAAAAACCGAATGATTTTCTCTAAACATTAAAAAAAACTAGAGTTTTTTTTGCAGAGAAAATGATGGAAGAGTTCTTGTTTTTTTTACTTCAGAAATAACTACTAATGTTTTTATGTCAAGCACTCCATCAAGAGTACCAAGACGTTCAACAAACTTTTCAGCAGAATCCAAATCAGGCACAACAAGTTTTGCAAGAAGATTGTATTCTCCAAGTACTTGATTTAATTCAAGAACATAATCGAATTCTTTTAATTTTTTTATTACATCGCGATTTTTTGATAATTCAGAACGAATTTGAACAAAAATAGGGTTTTCATATCCCAAAACTCTCAAATTAAGGTCTACAGTAATTGAATTAATTATTCCTTTTCTTTTTAGCCGTTCAAAACGCTTTTTAATAGCGACATCCGTGAGGCTTACTTGGTGAGCAATAGCACTAAATGATATTCTTCCATCCTCTAAAAGCATACTAATTATTTTATTATCGATTTTATCAAGTGACTCCAAAAACAAAAACCCCCTTTTTCCTTTACTATTCAAACAAAGAAGTAATTAAAAAGTTAATTTTTCAAATCAAAGGTGAAAGATAAGAACCTTTTGACTTTAATTATTAAGTGACTTCTAATAAACCAATTAAGGAATCCTTACAAATAATTGCTTTTGAGTGTTATGAAAGCGGGGCCTCAAAATGGCAAGTAATGAAAGTACTAAAAGAAATTGAAGAATTTCAAGGAACAAAAAAACAATTAAACACAAAAGTTACAGAAATTCTTGCAGAATTGAATCCAGAAGCGGCAAAAACATTTTCTTCTTTTGAAAAATTAAAAGTGTTTACTTCAGCAGAAAAAAGACAAGCATTTGACAGAGGGAATATAATTAAGTCCTTACTTAAAGAAACAAAAATAAGTAGAGCAATAGCAAAAACAATAGGTAGTGAAGTAGAAGATAAAATAAAAGATTTGCAATTGGATTATTTAAACACTTCGTTGATACGTGAAATGG
>CAZHFT010000149.1:0-2296 GCA_964531875.1 uncultured archaeon
TTTTTCCCTTACCTGCTAATTGTCCATGGTCAAGACCTAATTCATCAAGTTTTTTTGCTTGTAAAAAAATAGCACGTAAAAAAACTTCCAATTCAGAATTTGAAGGATTTGAAAAAATCCATTTAGAAAAAACAATTCCTTCAACATATTCATAAACAACAACATTTTCGTCAAAATCGGCTTTCAGAAACTTTGGACCAACGCCAACAGAATTTGCTAACCGGAGGTTCTCAGATTCTCGCTTAACCATATCCCTACGATTTGCTTTTTCTTTTAAAACTTTAAGAACAAATTTCTTACCCTCAGAATTTTCTGCAAGATAAATAAAAGAAGTCCAACCCTTAGCAATTTTTTTAATTACTTCAAAGTTATTTTTTTGGGAAAACAATTCAATAGACATAAATAAAAATAAGAAGAAAAAGAATTAAAGCACCCTTACTCAAAGGTGCTTTCGTCTAATTCTAAAAAATCAACATCTTCAAATGAATTTTCATTAATTAAAGATTCAATTTCGTCTAATTCAGAATCGGTTATTTCTAATTCTCCCCCTAAAGAAGAGTCTTCCAACGAGGGTTGTTCATTAAGTTGAGTATTTGTATTTTCTTCATTAATTGGCGGCTCAGAGTTTACACAACCAGACAAAACCAATGAAACCAACAATAAAACAATTAATATTTGTTTATTCATTAATTTCACCTTCCACAATTTCTTCTAACTCAGTAGCAGTTTCTTCACTAATTGACTCTGCAGAACCAAGCTCTCTAGTTCCCTTGAACAGCGCCTTAATGAGTTTGAAATCCTCAAGTATTTGCTTATTCATTTTCCTCAAAAGAGAATTTGCTTCCTGAAATATTTCTCTAGAATCTTCTCGGGTTTCTGCTTCTGCTAACTTTAGTCTCAATTCAGCATAAGAATCAGCGAGTGAATTAAGATCCATATTTAATTTTGCAAGACCTAATTCTAATTCAGAAGTATCTTTACCATTCTCTTGAAGAGTCAAAATCATGGCTTCAATTCTTTTTGAAAAAGCTTCTGATTTATTCACTAAACCATTAATTCCTTCATTGAGCTTACTTGCTGTTTTAATTTGAAGTCTATGTCTTTCTTTATTCCAAAATTGAGCTATCTCTTTTGAACAATCAATAAGTTCTTTTTTAGGAATTTCTCCATTTTCAAGCAATAATTTTTTTCCTTCAAAAAAGTCTATTGAACTATTGATATCATCAGGTGCGTTTTCACTTTGAGCAATTACTCTAAGTTTATTTATAACCGCATCAACTTGATTCAAAAGAATTTCTCTTGATTTGACTCTTACTTCTTCTCTTACTTTATTTTTATCAGAAGCATTTGCGTTTCTTAATCTTTCTTTTATTGCATTAAAATCTGCAATTCCTAAATTTGCTTTTTGTTTAGCAATAGTATATCTACCTCTATACATTAGCACTTGTTCTTTTCTTTCTTCATTTCTTTCTTTTACTTGTGCCAAAATTTTCTTTGCATTAACAGAAGCATTACCATTAGGCATTACTTCACTATTTTCTGCATTAATTAAAGTTGGTTTTGGACCATTCTTAGGTTCCGCAGACGCATTACCCATAGAGTCCGCCAAAGCAATTACTGAAAAAAATAATACCCCCAGTAAAAGCAACGACAATAACATTCCCTTTTTCATAATTCTTCCTCCAATTAATCCTAACAAGGACTTTCTACAACCCTTACAGTGTTTTTTATTTATATATTTACTTTCAACAATAAAAAAATTAAAACTTTATAAGGACGTTTTTTACAAATTAAAACTTTACAAAGAGTTAATTTGCTTCAGAAAGTAATTTAATAAGTTTTTTTATAATTTAATCATGAAAAATAAAATATTACTTTTATTATTTCTTATTTTAATTTCAAACAACGTTAGTTCTGCAACTATTTCAGGAACAACCTTTGAATGGTATTCGCTAGAACCACTGGATAATGTTATTATTGAAATTAACACTACGCCTAATCAAACAATTGTTACAGAAAAAGGAAATTACTCATTAAATGTTGAAGAGGGAAATTATCTCTTAAAAGCGCAGTACTTTGAAAACAGCAAATTAATTTATGAAACTGAAGAAAAAATAACCATCGAAAACGAAGGAGATTTTATTGTAGACTTATTATTATTTCCAACAATAAATGAAGAAGAATATTTAATAGACGATTTTAATGATACAATTTTTTCACCAGAAGAAATAATTATAGAAGAAGAACCACCACAAACATTCGAAGAAATAATTGCAGGATTAGTTCTTTTGGTAAT
>CAZHFT010000150.1:0-2281 GCA_964531875.1 uncultured archaeon
TGAACTTTTCAAGGTCTATTTTTTCAACAAGCACATCAACTTGAGTTTCTTTTTCTTTAAGTTGTTTATTCCAAGCAACAAGATTTTTTACAAACAAATCATCAACATTTGCAGCATATTCTTTTCTTAATTCACCCGTATTAGAATCTTCTATTTTTGAAATTTGTTTTTTAAAAGAATCAAACTCTTTTCCAAGTTCAGAAAACTTATTATCTATACAAGATTCATTTTCAACATTCTTTTTTTCAAAATCAACATCAATTTCTTTTTGTCGAGTAACAATTTGCTTTTCAAGTTCTCTAAGTTTAACAATCATATCATTTATTCCCTGAGGATCAACTTTTTCTGCCATCTCTTCAAATTCATGAAGTTTAACTTGAACTTTTTCAGTTAACTCTTCTTCCTTTGCAAGAGTAAGAGAATCAATTTTATGTTTAGCATCTTGAATTAGCCCCTCAGTTATTTTTGATTCAAGTTGTAAAGCTCTATTTACTCGGGCCTCCAATTCATCCCGTTTACCTTTTGACTCAGCCATAAACTCATTAAATTTTGACTCAGTAGTAATTAGAGAAGTATTCGTATCTGAAATCATTTGATTTTTTATTCCTTCAAGACTAGCAGTTTTTTCATTAATATTATTAAGCAACTCAGTATTGAATGTTTTTTCAGATTGAACTTTTATAAGTTCTTCTTGAACTTTAGCATGAATATCCTCAAGATTTTTTGCTCTTGATTCAACAACTTTAGTTAATTCATCCGCCCTTAATTCAAGATGAGAATCAACTTTACTATTAAAAAGAGTTCTTTGAGATTCAAGAATTGTTTCAATTTTTTTAGATTCAGAAGCTACTTTTACGCTTATTTTTTTATCCAAAATAGAATCTAATTCCATTTTTATTTTTTCCATTTCATTTAATTTTGAATTAACTGTAGCCAATATTCCATTTTCCCAAAGCTCAGCCATACTCTTATCTGCAACAAGAGAAGTATCGGAAGAATAACTTGGATTTTTAATTGGTTTTTTTACAACAGAAGGCGGGTTTTCTTTTTCTTCTTCTAATTCATCATAAACTTTACTATAAATATCGCCGCTTTCAAAAGACTTCTTTGAAGAACCCTTATTATCTTCATCTTTACTTATTTTTTCTTTAGGCGCTTTGCCTCCTAATTCATCTTTTGTTTCTTTTAAAATTCGCTTTGCAGTTGTGTCTTCAACCCCAACACTTTTAAGGTTTTCAACCACTTCAGAATCGGAAATATTAAGCTCGAGTAATCGTTTTACTGATTCTCTTAAAATTTTTTCTTTGTCCACAATAACCACTAAAAAAAATAATAGAATAGTATTGGGAAATTCTATTATATAAAAATGATTGTTTGTAAAAAAACAAAGAATTTTCTATTAAATTTTTACATCCTTATGCAAACCAGTAAAATTAGCCTTAGGAACAGTTCCTTCCCTAATTGCAAGTTTTATTCCTTCAATAACTACTGTTCTAGGGTACCCAGTAAAGTTTACTAATCCATCTACACTTAAAACAATTTCTTTTCCTCTAACACGTCTAACTCTCTCGCGAATAATTCCCGTTACTTTAAACGCTCTACTTGTAAAAGGACGATAAGGAAGAGGAGTTTTTCTTTTACCATGTTTAGGTTTAGACCTAAGAACAACTCTAGGTTTAAAATCGCCTTTAGGTTTAACTTTAGGGGTAACTTTAGGAGTAACTTTAGGGGTAACTTTAGAACTAGTAGTGACTACATTTGGCCTAATAATATTTTTATCCACAAGAAACTTTAATGCTTTCTGGAGTTGACCTATTGTAACATTTTTTTCATCTGCAAGTTTTGCTAAATTTACTTTTCCAGTAGCTATAAACTCAGCATGAACTAAATCTCTTGGATCTATTTTTCGAGGAGTACGTCTAACTGGGAGTATAACTGGTTTTTTTGGCATAATTAATTTATTGCAAGCTAGTTAATAGGACTTTCTATTTTAGAAAAAAAATGTAGTGTTAATCATGGAGAAATTAGCAGAACATTGTCGCCTCTTAATAGGATTTTTCCGTACTTGCTTTTGACTTCTTCACCCTCAAGTTTTTCTGCTTCTTCAAGAAGAATATTCATGTGCACATCAAATGCTTTCATGATTCCTCTAAATGAAACATTTCCCTTGAGTTCAACAAGAACAGGTTTTCCAAGCGAATCGTTCAACAAATCAAATGGTCTATTGTTCATTTACTTTACCTCTTTTTTAGGAAGTTCTATTTTTTTATCTAAATTATTT
>CAZHFT010000151.1:0-2277 GCA_964531875.1 uncultured archaeon
TCGCCAGAAAGACTAATAGCCCAATGAGAAGGAACCAACGCATTTTCAAATCGCTCCTTGCTAAGACTATCCAGTCCACCATAACCCATTAATAATTTTGTTCGCTCTTTTACTGTTTCATCAATGATTTTTTTAGGTTCATCAATTTCAATTTTACTCATATCAGAATCTCGCATCCATTCCATTGGACGCCAACAAAAAATACAATTTTCATTACACCACAAAACACTAGGAGACATTTGAACACATTTTTCACATTCAACCCCATAAAACTTTTGCTTGTAACAAACACCCTCCTGTCTTAAAGCCTTCTTATTCCAAGAACAAATTTGAACCCCTGAATGAGCCCCTGCAATACCGTATTTAGCATTTTTTAATTTACTAATTTGCTCATTAGAAAGATACTTAGTTTCACTTTTATCCACAATCATTAAACCACTAGTATAATTCACAACCCAAAAGAATAAAAAACATAATTATACATAACTCTTTTTAATTCAAAAAAAACCTTAAAAACACAGTAAAAACCCTAATCTGCGTTATGTATAGCTATTTTTGGCGGAAAATATTTAAATAAGTTAGACTTTTCTAATATAGAATTATAGTAAATAAAACGGAGTTGTATTGAAAATGTATAAGTACACAATCGCAAGGCAACTTGCAACAAAAAGAGTAATAACAAATAGAGGAGACGAAGTAGGAAAACTTGTGGATTTACTTGTTGATGAAGCAAACGGAGATATTGAAGCTCTTCTAATCGAAGTCGACAGAGACAGCAAAATCGCTAAAAAAGTAGAAGCAAAAGATAGAGTAATTACAGTAGCATACTCAGCAGTAACTGCAGTAAGCGATGTTTTTATTGTGGACGAAAGAGAACTTGGCGCTTAAATAATTTCGCTAATTTTTATAACTCCACAATAAACTTTTTTTTAGCTAAATCAATGCTTTTAATTAATCCTGCAGTTTTATTGCCTTTAGAAGCCGTCAAAGAGAACTTATACATAATTTCTTTTTCTTTTATTCCTTTTTTCAACGCAATTCGTACTGCTTTTTTTAGTTCGTCTAATTCAGAATAATGTTCATAAATTAACTCTGCTTTTTTTTGATTTTCACTTATTCGTTTTTCAAATTTTATTCTTGCATTTTCTTGTTCTTTTAAATTATACTCTAATTTTGAAACTGCTTTTTGGTTTGCAGTATCTTCTTTTTCAGTTTCTGCTTTTACTAAGGAGGACGAGATTTCTGAATCAATGAATGAATTAATTGATTTTATTTCTTTTTTTTCTGAAAAAACATTAAAATTGTAACCCTGAGGATTCCCTTTGTAAACAACTGGGAAAAGTTCTTTTTTTAGTGAATAAATTTCTTTTATTTGCAAGAGTATTTTTTTCAATTGTGCTTCTTTTAACTCCTGCGCTTTTTGCGTTTTTTCTATTTTTAAATTAAAAAATACTTCTTCTACTGCCACTGGAGAAATATTCAAAAATGAAATTACTGTTCTAATTGCATCTTTTTTCGAGGAAGAAAATTCTTCTTTAAGTTCTTCTAACGTAACTGTTAAAGGATTTTTTCCTTTGGGTTTTGGAAAAATGTATTGTTCTCCTTTTTTTATTGTTCTATCTTGCCATTTTTCATTTTTTTGACAGGAAAGAATTTTTCCTTCTTTGTCAATAAAAATTTTGTTTCCATCTCCAATAAACTCAAGAATTAATGAGTGTTCTAAAAACTTTATTTCTACTACTCTATCAAATTTATTTTGTTTTATTGAAACGATTTTTTTATTATAAAGCTCTTTTTTTAGAATAAGCGCAAGATTTGATTTGCCATGCCTTGCTTGCAGGGAATAAGAAGACATGAAAAACCCAGTAGGGTATAAAATAAGGTCTTTTGAACCATTTTTTGTGTGCAATTTTAGTTTTAAGTAGCCATTTTTTAGCTCTGCTACCTTGTTAATGTATGCGTTTTCAAATAGGCTGGAGAGTTCTTTAATTAAACAAGCTAAAGTCAAATTATCCAGAATCATTAGTTAATAATGAAGCAAAGTTTAAATAAAACAAATCAATAAGAATAACATGGAAAAGGCACAAGGCGCAATGGAAGTCCTTCTTTTAATCGGAGGCGGAATCGTAGTAGTAATAGTAGCTCTCTTACTTTTAACCAGCATGGAATCGAATACAGAAACCGAATTAGAAAATACTTTTGACGCATTTACAAATATTTTTCCCACTATAATTTTGCCTAATTTAGAAAAAACTATTGAGCTGGAAAATACTGCTG
>CAZHFT010000152.1:0-2256 GCA_964531875.1 uncultured archaeon
AAAAAATTTTAAGAAAAACCATGCAAACATTATGTGATTTGGATTGGTCTTTAACTCAGCCTGAATTAGCAAATATTGTTCATGGGCTAGTTAAAAAAGAAATAAAAATTGAAGATCCGTATAAAAAAGTTAAAAAAGAATGTAATGATATTGCAATTAAAAATATCCCTTTATTGAATAAAGAATTAAATAATTCAACTGATGTGTTGCTTACTGCTTTAAGAATTTCTATTGCTGGAAACATAATGGATTTTGCTTTAAATGAAGGGCAATTTGATATTAAAAAAACAATTGAAGAGGTTTTGAAAAAAAAGTTTGCAATAGACGATTATTTAATTTTTAAAGAAAAAATTTATTCTGCTAATTCTCTTTTATTGTTTACTGATAATTCTGGGGAAATTGTGTTTGATAAGTTATTATTAGAAACAATTTTGAAAGTTCGAAAAGAAAAAAATCTTGGCGAATTAAAAATCGCAGTTGTGGTAAAAGGCGGACCGATAATAAATGATGCTACTTTAGAAGATGTTAAATATATTAAGATGGATAAAATTTCAAAAATTAATTTTAAAACAACAAGTAATGGCTTAGAGGGAACTGGTCCAGTTAGAAATTCACCAATGGTCGAAGAATGGATAAATGAACACGACGTGGTTATTTCAAAAGGGCAAGGGAACTATGAGGGTTTAAGTAAATTTAAAAACGTATTTTTTATGTTAATTGCTAAGTGTAAAATAATTGCTAATGATTTAAATGTAAATCAGGGCGATATTATTCTAAAATATTCTAATTAATTGTTTTTTTGAAAACATTTAAATATTGTTTTGTGCATATGTTCATTATGGTTCGTCCTACAAAGTATAGGTTTGTTGAATCAAAACCTTGCGTAATTCATTTTAAACCAATTGCAGTTCCATTAAGTGAACTTGAAGAAAATAATCTTACTTTTGATGAGCTTGAAGCATTTAAACTTAAATTTTTTGATAAATTGGAACAAGAATCTGCTGCAAAAAAAATGCAAGTTAGTAGAACTACTTTTTGGCGAATTTTAAATTCAGCGGGGAAAAAAATTTCTGATGCTTTAATTAATGGTAAAGCAATACGAATTGAAGGCGGAGCCTATAAAATTATTGGAGGCGAAGTAGCTAATGGTAAATAAAACTGGAAGAGGTCGTCTTGGCGGATTAGGTTTAGGTTTAGGCGGGAATTGTGTGTGTCCAAATTGTGGGGCAGTAGTTTCTCATCAAAGGGCAGTTCCTTGTATGCAACAAAAGTGTCCCAAATGCGGAAGTAATATGGCGAGACAACAATAATATTTTAAAATTAAAATAGGGATAGGATAAGATAATTAATTATAATTAATGGAGCTAAAGTAAAATGAACAAATTAGAAAAAGCAGCAGTGATTTCAGTTATTGCAAATGCATTAATTGCGATAGTAAAGTTTTTTGCTGGGTCTTGGTTTGGAAGTATTGCTTTAGTTGCAGATGCATTTCATTCATTTACTGATGTTATTGGTTCTACTGCAGTTTTTTTTGGAATAAAATTATCTAAGATAAAATCTAAAGAATTTCCTTATGGTTTATATAAATTAGAGAATTTGATAAGTTTGTTTGTTTCGTTGCTTATTTTTTATGCTTCTTTTGAAATATTTTCTCAATCAATTACTGCGTTAAGTTGTGTAAATTGTTCAGTAGCTAATATTGGAGTAATTGCAATTTTTGCCGCGATTTTTTCATTAGTTATTTCAATTGTTTTATTTAAGTATAAAGAAAAAATTGGCAATGAAGAAAATAGTCCAAGTATGATTGCTGAAGCAAAACACACTGAAACAGATGCATTAAGTACTGTAGGGGTAATAATTGCTTTAATTTTTAGTTGGGTAGGGTTTCCTTTTTTTGATTCTTTAGTTGGATTAGTTATTGCAGTTCTTGTTTTTAAAGCAGGTTTTGAAATTTTGGTAAGTTCTTCAAAAGTTTTGTTAGATGCGTCTCTTGATTATAACACTTTAAAAAAAATTGAAAAAATAATTAAAAAACAAAAAGGTTTTGAATTATTAAATTTAAATGCAAGAAGTTCGGGTAAATATATTTTTGTTGAAATGTAGGTTGCTACAAAAATAAAAGATTTGAAAAAAGTAACTCTTTTGCATAAGTCTTGTGAAAAAGAAATAAAAAAAGCAATTCCGAGAATAGACATTATTTTAATTGATGTTGAATATCAACAAAAAATAATAATAAAATACGCTGTTCCGTTAATT
>CAZHFT010000153.1:0-2243 GCA_964531875.1 uncultured archaeon
TGAAGAAAATAATAAAAAACTTGCATGTGCAGTTATTCTTGTACAAGTAACAAGTATTTCTACAGGTGAATTTTCAGTAGCATATCAATTATTTTTTATTTTTGCATTATTAGTAATTATTCCTCTTTTACTTGTTTTATTAAAAACAGAAAACATTAATCTTCGATTATTTGCTTTAATTAAAGTAATTTTTCTAATTTCAATTTTCATTATTTTTTATTTCATTGGACTTGTTCTTCACACTCTTGCGATAATACTTCTTTTATTTTTCTTTTTTATCCAAGTAAACTTATCAATTGCACCACTTATTCTTGAATTACAATTGAATGATTTGCCAATATCAAAATTAATGCTAAAAATAGTTCTTCTAATTGAAATAATTGGATTATTAATTGCAATAATTTTATTAGCTCCTTTACTATAAGCCGTTTGCGTCCGGCTGCATCGCGTACCATCTTTGCCACCGTTGCGGCGGTGGGGTGCGCGTCCACCTCGCTTGGACTCGATAGGACTATTTGTTTGAGACTCAACGCTACTGTTTTTAGTTTGTTAAAAAAATTTAGGATAATAAAAAAATAAGAATAAGTGATTAGCAGCGTCCTAGATGCTCCGTTCGTAGAACAGTGCAAACTACTTCGCAGGCAGGCTTAACTTCTGTGTTCGGAATGAGAACAGGTGTTTCTCTGTCGCTATGACCGCTAATCAATAATAATTGCCTAACTCAAAGCTTTTAAACCTTACTTTTATTTAGGGCAAAGAGTGTTCCCTTTGCCTGTATAAGTGGTTTTACTTATTTTTTCTTTGCTTTAGTTTTTTTAGCAGGGGTTTTCTTTTCTGTCTTTTTTTTCTTTGGTTCTGCTTTTTTTGGTTTTGGGATAACATTAATTTCTTTGATTAATTTTGATGCTTTTTTTAATCCTTTTTTTAATAGGTCTTCATTTTTTGCACCTGCACAAATAACTTTTCCATTTTTGAACAATAAGAGAGTTACTTTTGGATCGTGTATTCTTAGGATTGCTCCTGGAAATTGTTCTGGTTCATATTCAACATTATCTAATTCCATTGCTGTTTTGAACAAATCAAGATCCATTTTTAAATTTGCAGTTGATACGAGATTAACTACAGTATAATCTGCATTTTTTTGAACTTTTACATCTTTTTGAATGTCGTGTATCATTTTTGATGCTTTATAAATCGCAAGTGGGATTTGTTTTTCGCTTGAAGCACCTGAACAAATAACTTTTCCATTTTTGAAAAGAAGCATTGAAACCTTTGGTTCTTTTAATTTCAAAATTGCTCCTGGAAATTGTTCTGGTTCATACTCAATATTAGGAACACTAATAGCTAAATTATACAAATCAATATTACAATTTAAGTTACCTGAAGCAACAATATTAACAATAGTATACTGCATTTACTAACTCCCCCTTCAACACAAACTAATTGCGTTATTTATAAAGCATTTAAAAACCTTTATAAAGGGGATATAAAAATGCTTTCGGTTTGGGGGATTTGCAAAATAATTCCTTTTAGATACATTTTAATATTTTTAAATTGTTCTTTTGTTTATGGTTAGAAGTTCGCGTGGTGGTTCGGGTCCAAAAAAAGGTCCATTAGAAAGAAAAAAAGGAGGCATAAAACCATTTACTCCTACTGTTACTGATGAAATAAATCGTTTGTTGAAAAATCCTGTCGCAGCCAAAAAAAGACTTTTTCCTGAAGGTAGGTATTCTATTGCTGGTTTTGATAGGCCGTTTATTTTTCCAGTTGGGTATAAACGTTTTTTAGAAGAAGTTCCTACTCGAGATATTGCTAAAGTTTTGGGAGTTAACTTGACTTTGGCAAAAAAATTAAAAAAAGATATAAACGAACATGGCGAATTAACTGAAGAAACTTTAAGGTGGTTTCTTGTTGAAAAACTTGCCACTAAACCCATGAAACAACAGGAAGGGTACCGTTAATTTTTTTTATAAAATTTATTCGCTTCTACTTTTCCCAAATTTTGGTTTGAATTTATTTTGTTTGTAGAATGGTTTTCTTTTTGAACGAGAAGCATTACTTTTTGGATAATCATTACTTCTTGGTGAAGCATTGTTACTTCTCCTTGGAGAATCATTACTTCTTGGTGATGTATCGTTACTTCTCTTTGAAGAATCATTGTTTCTGGGAGTAGAATCTTCTCTTCTTCGAGTATTGCTTCGAGAAGAATCACCATCTCTTTGTGAATAATCCTTAGGTCTTCT
>CAZHFT010000154.1:0-2215 GCA_964531875.1 uncultured archaeon
TATTTTTTTTTAACAGCTATTGCTGTGATAAATCCTTGTTCTTTAATTTCGATTTCAATAAACCCTATTATTTTTTTTTCTTGAGTTTTTTTAAACACAAAAATATTCGGAGTATTTATTTGTTCTTCGATTTGTTTAGCAGTAAATTTTCTGTAAGAAAATTCTGGAGTAATTATTTTCTCAAGTTCAATAGCATCTTCTGCAGTAGCTTTTGTAATCAATTTCTCACGTTTTTAAGAAATCCTTTTATTTCTTCAAATGAAACTGCACATCCTGCAAATTTTGCCGCGTATAAAGCTGCTTCTAGTGCTTGTTTTGTTTTATGCATTTCTTTTGCAAAGCACCCGTTTTCGTAAGAGAGTGCGATTAATTCAACTGAACGTATTATTTTTATTTTTCCGAATAAATCACTAAATTTTTGTATTGATTCGTGATCAAATTCAACATTACAACGATGTCTTCTTTGTAAAAATTCTAAAACATTTTGTGGTTCTTCAATTAACATTCTTGTGGTTCTTTCATCAATTAAAAGTAGTTCTGAGTTTATTTCTTTCATTAATGCTAGTGTTTCTGCTTCGCCTAAATCGATTAATCTAAAGTTTTTTCCTTTTACATTGTAAATGTTTGCACTTACTGTGCTTAGTTCTTTCATTGTTCTTTTTATGCTCGGAGTTGTATTAATTAATTTCAAGTATCCTTCTTCTACACAGTCTCTTATTCTAATTGCGTTTAATTCAAATCTTTTTATTTTAACTGGTTTTTGTACACTTTCATAATAAACTGATTCTGGCATTAGAAAAGAAATTTTTTCTTGTTCGGTTAAATGTTTTAAAAGGTTTATGAAACAATTTCCTGATATTGTTATTAAACTACTTGAATCAACTACGATTTGAGTCATTTAATACCCTCTTTAATGTTGTTAATCTTTTACTTATTCCTGCATAGATTGGTTGTTCGTCATGGATTCTTGTTGTTCCAATATAATTTTGTAGGGTTTTTAGGTTTGCTCCTGTTAATTCTGCCGCATGATTAAAACTTATTCCTAATGCGTATGCTGTTGATGCTTGTTTTACTTTTGCTCTATAAAAAATGCTTTTTGCAAAGTTGCTTAGTTTTTCATCGATTAGTTCTATTTCTAAAATCACGTTGTTCAAATTTTTTTGGAAGGCTTTTGGTTCATTTTTTTCAATTGCTTTATTTGCTTTTAGTATTCCTGATGTAATTGTATTTGCTACTTTTTGCCATTTTGGATTTTTTGTAAAATGGTCTTTTGAAATAATTTTGTAAAGTGCATAAGAAATAACTGCGATTTCCGCTAAATTTTTATTATTTTCTGTTACTGCTTATTGAATAGAGTCATTTGCTAGTCTTTTTAAGTCGTGTAAGTTTCTTGCTTGGAAGGCAGATAGGAGAGTTTCTGTTCTTCTTGAAAGTTTGCCATTCATAATAATAAAACAAAGTTGAAATATTTAAGAGTAGTGTTATTTTTAGGGGGTTATTTTTCATAAGTGCGAGGGTTTTTATTATTCAACGCATTATTTAAATAGATGAATTATAGGGTTTTTTTAGTAGTTTTATTGCTTTTTAATGCATTAGGCGTTCAAGCAATTTCTAGTAATGATGCAATTAATTACGTGGCTAGTTCTAATCATTTTCTTTATAATTCTGAAGTTTATACTCCTCCTAATGTAACTATTGGGCATAATGATACGGAGTTTTGGGTTATTCCTATTACTGCAGGCAACACAATTATCACTTATTTTCCTGTTGATGCAAAATCTGGCGAATTAAGTTCTTCTAAATCTACTAATCGTGCTTTGTTTAAAATTGCTGATGAGTTAAAAACAATTCAGTCTTTAAAAGCTTCAATTTCTTCTAATCCTAGTATTGATTGGATTTTTACTCAAAAATATCAAACGATTTTTAATGAAATGAGTTTGCAATTAAACGATGAGGTATTTCAATTAAATACGGTTGAAACAACGCTTAATGATGAGGGAGTTAAGGTTAGTTTAACTTCTTTAAAAAGCGAACTTGGAAACTTATCTTCTGATTCTTTGGATATTTCTGAATTAATTTCGGATGCTTCTTCTAATGAAAATGATTTTATTACTAAACCTTCTCAAGTTGCTTTTGATGAAATGTATGAGTCTTTTGACTTGGTTTTTGAAGCAATTTCAAGTCTTAATTCTAATTCGCTTTCTTATCAGAGTAA
>CAZHFT010000155.1:0-2165 GCA_964531875.1 uncultured archaeon
ATCTTCAAAAAATAATAAATGATTTTCTTTTAGTAGAATCATTTCTTCTAAATTTTTTCTATGGGGTAATGCTCCAGCAATTACTCCGGCTTTTTTATCAAGTAATTGAAATCCAGGTATTGTTTTTCTTGTAAGTGCAATTTTTGTTTTTGATTTTTGAACTGCTTTTTTTGTTATGGTTGCAACTCCGGACATTCGTCCAAGTATGTTTAGACAAATTCTTTCCAATGTAAGAATTTTTTTATTGCTCCCTTTAATAGTAATTATTTTACTATTCTTTTTTACGTTGTCTCCATTTTTTACGTGTGTTTTAATTTTTAATTTTCTTGATTTGAACAGGTAACTAATTTCTTCAATTCCTGCAATAACACAAGATTCATTTGTTTTTATTTCAGCAGTACAATTTTTTTCATTAACAAGCGCAGTAGTAACATCTTTTTTGCCTAAATCTTGTTTTAAGTAGTGTTCTAATTCTTGCTTTAAAACTGTTGAAAGCATAGTAAGTATTTTCTTGGGGTATGTTTTAATTAGTATTCCTTGTTCATATTATTGTGGTTATTATGGTTAAAAATGCTAAAAAAATTTTAAAAGGTACTAGAAAATTAAAAACAGGTTTTGCAGAAATGCTTAAAGGCGGCGTTATAATGGACGTTGTTAACGCTAAGCAAGCAAAAATTGCTGAAAAAGCAGGTGCTTGTGCAGTAATGGCACTTGAAAGAGTTCCTGCAGATATTAGGGCTGATGGCGGTGTTGCAAGAATGTCTAACCCCAGTATGATTACAGAAATCATAAAAACAGTTTCTATTCCTGTAATGGCTAAAGTAAGAATTGGTCATTTTGCTGAAGCTCAAATAATTCAAGAACTTGGAGTTGACTTTATTGATGAATCAGAAGTTTTGACTCCTGCAGATGAAAAGTTTCACATTGATAAAAAAAAGTTCGATATTCCTTTTGTATGCGGTGCAAGAAATCTTGGTGAAGCATTAAGAAGAATTAATGAAGGTGCTGCAATGATTAGAACTAAAGGCGAAGCTGGAACTGGAAACATTGTTGAAGCAGTAAGGCATGCAAGAACCATTTCAGAACAAATTGAAGAATCAAAGTATCTTCCTGATGAAAAAATTGAAGCAAAAGCTTCTGAGTATAGAGTTCCAGTTAGTTTACTTAAACAAACTGCAAAACTTGGTAGATTGCCAGTAGTTAATTTTGCAGCAGGCGGAATAGCGACTCCTGCAGATGCTTCTTTAATGATGCAATTGGGTGTTGATGGAGTATTTGTTGGTTCAGGAATTTTTAAATCATCAACTCCTTCAAAAGTAGCAAAAGCAATTGTTCAAGCAACAACTCATTTTAAAGATGCTAAACTTCTTGCGAAAGTTTCTGCAAATCTTGGAGAACCAATGAAAGGATTAGAAATTTCAAAACTTGAAACAAGACTTCAAGACCGTGGTTGGTAATTTAATTTAAGGTGTAAAAGAAAATGATTTTAGTTGGAGTTCTTGCTTTGCAAGGCGATTTTGCAGAGCACATTAAAGTTCTTAATTTAATGAAAATAAATGCATTGGAAGTTAAAAATAAAAAAGATTTAGATAAATGTTCGGCTTTAATTATTCCTGGTGGTGAATCAACCACCATTGGAAAACTTCTCGCAATTTCGGAGTTAGGCAAGGAAATTAAAAAAAGAGTTTCTAAGGGAATGCCTTTTTATGGCACTTGTGCAGGAGCAATTGTTGCTGCAAAAAAAGTTATTAATGAAAAAGAATTTACTCCTCTTGGATTAATTGATGTTGTGATTGAAAGAAATGCTTATGGTAGACAAACTGATTCTTTTGAAGCAGAAGTTATTGTAAAAAATGAAAAAATAAATGGTGTTTTTATTCGCGCACCAGTAATAAAAAAAATAGGTAAGAAAGTAGAAATTCTTGCTAAATTTGAAAAAAACCCCGTGTTAGTAAAGCAGGGTAATGTGATTATTGGTTCTTTTCATCCCGAAACAGAAGGAAAAACAATTGTTCATAAACTTTTAATTTCTTTAATTAAAAATCAAGAAAACAATTAAATACTCATAAACAATATTATAGTATGATTCACAAATTTATTGTGAAATATCTTCTTTACTTAGGAAGATGGCAACTTTCTACCCCTCTTATTGCTTTTATTCTTTC
>CAZHFT010000156.1:0-2142 GCA_964531875.1 uncultured archaeon
TGCTTCTTTTATTTCTTCTCTTCTTTTGATATAATCTTTAATTTTTTCTTTGTCTGGGAAAATTGTGCCTGGTTTAACAATTTTTACTTTTACCCCAATTGCTCCAACTTTTGGATAAGCTGAGGCTTTTCCATAATCAACAAGTTTTGCTTGTTCTCCTGCTTTTTTCATGTATCCGAATGCAATTCTTTGTTTTCGTTTTCTTCCTGCTTTTCCTGCAATTTTTCCGCTTAAAATAATTTCAAGTCCTTGTGCTCCAGCCATTTTTGCATCATTAACTGATCTAAAAACAATACTTCTCCATGAAAATCCTCTTTCGATTAATGCTTTCATTTTGTTTGCTACTGCTTGTGCGTCTATTTCTGGGTGTTCTATTTCTTTGATTTCAAGTTGAGGATTATCTATTTTGAATCTTCTTCCTATTGTTTCGGTTAATTGAGTAATATTAGACCCGCTTTTTCCTATTGCTAATCCTGGTCTTGTTACGTTAACTACAATTCTTGTTACTAGTGGAGTTTTTACAATTTCTGATTTTGTAAATCCTGCTCTATTAAGCTCTTTTTCAAGGTAATTATCAAGTTCTAGTTTTTTCATTCCTTGTTCAATAAAATGCTTTTCTATCACTTTACCTTGCCTCCATAACAATTATTTCCAAATGAGTTGATTTTTTTTGTCTTTTTTTCCCTGATATTCTTCCTTGGCTTTGGTAAGACATTCTTGAGAATCCTTGTGATGCAAACATGTGATGAATTAACAAGTTATCTGAATCAAGTCCTTTATAATCTGCATTTGATTTTACACTTTCAAGAAGTTCAATAAATGCTTCGATTGTTCTTTTTGGAAATCTTCCAACCTTAGTCATTCCTTTTGAATCTCCTTTTCGGTGTGCAACTTTTTTGTTATATTTTCTTAATGGTAAAAATTCTTCGTGCTCCAGAATTCTTTTAAGCCACGGCATTACTTTGTCAACTCTTTTTCCTTTAATGTTTGAAATAACTTCACGGCTATATTTCAATGAAACAGGTTTATTCTTCATCATTACTGATGCTATTTTTTTAGGATTTATTCCTTGTATTTGATATTCTTTTTTAACCATTTTTCATCATCTCGCAGTTATTGCTGTTGAACTTTTTGTAGCTCCTATTCCTGCTTTTCCGTGTTGTAATCTCTTTCTTGTTAAAGAAAATTCGCCTAAGAAATGTCCAAGCATTTTTTCTTTTACTTCAACATTAACAAAATCTCTTCCATTATAAACTGCAACTGTAATTCCAACCATTGAAGGTAATACAACATGGTCTCTATCGTGTGTTTTTACTGGCTTTGGATATTTTCCAGTTTTAATTATTTCTTGTGCAGCCTTAACTTTTTTAAGCAAATGTTCATTTACACCTCTTAACAAACTTCTTCGTGTTCTTGAATTGCATATTTTTGCAAAATCTTTAACACTCATTGCTTGTAATTCTCCAAGTCCTTTTCCTTTGAAAGTAAATTCTTTTTTAGCCATCATAAATCACCTTTACTTTTTTCTCCTTCCAGTTCTACTTGAAGCAATGTCTCCTACTTTTCTTCCTGCTGCTGCGTGTCTTGAAGTAGACTTTGATTTTCCAGGGTGGTGATTAGATCCACCAAATGGATGGTCTTTTGCATTCATTGCAATTCCTCTAACACTAGGATATTTTTTATGTCTTGCTCTCATTGCTATTGATTTTTTTCCTGCTTTAACAAAAGGCTTTTCTTTTCTGCCTCCTGCGCCTGAACAACCAATTGTTGCTCTACAAGCAGGATTAATTTCCATTACTTTTCCTGAAGGCAGTTTAACATAAACTGCTTTTTTATCTTTAGTAACAATTAAACCATAAGCTCCAGATGTTCTTGCTAAACTTCCTCCGTCTCCGGGAGTTTTTTCAATATTAAAAACAGGACAACCTTCAACACAAGATTTTAGCGTTTTAACATTTCCTATTTCCAAGTCTGCTTCTACTCCACATTGAACTTTTTGGCCTACAAATAAGCCTTCTGCTCCAATAGAGTATTCTTGAGTTCCATCGTGGAATTCTGTTTTTATAAGAACCCCTGATCTTGCAGGATCATTAATAAGTTCCATGACTTCGCCTTTTATTAAAGGAGTATTCAAAAATTTAT
>CAZHFT010000157.1:0-2133 GCA_964531875.1 uncultured archaeon
AAGGAGAATTCCAAATTTTTTCTCCAATCCAAGCTTCACAAACACCCTTATACATATTTGAAATTATTTCTTTTAAATCACTCGGAAGTGGTTCAGGAGCTTTCCAATTCACTTTTTCAACCCCATTATTTTTCGCGTCTTCAAGTTCTTTAGCCCAAGGAGTTGTTTTGTAATAATCCCTTGCGACTTGTTTTGAAACATGAATTCCATTCCATAAAAACCTATTTTCATCAAGAGTTCCACAAACATCAACAAGAATTAACTCATTTTTTGGACCAATTGCTAATTCTACTTTTCCATCAGCATGTTCTAATCCAATACTTTGAGCTTTTTCAGTGATAAAATCATTAATGTTCAAAGTTGTTTCTCTTAAATCATAAAGTTGATCTTCAGTTATCTTTGACATTTCCATTGCTTCATCCCATGAAAGATACCTATCAGTTGGCTCAAGTTTTGTACTAACATCAATAAATGCTTTTTCAAACTTGTGCCCTGGCAAAGGAATTGAATCAAGCCCAAGTACATCAGGAGTTAATTCTCCTGACTCAATTCTTTTGAAAACACTACTTCCGTCAGGCAATGAATTTCTAAAAATTATTTCAAGGGGAATAAGATAATTCCGAGTTTCTTCAGAAATTTGATTATCTTGAGGCATTAAAACACGAACAAGTTGTACTTGCATTTTGGTTCCAGAAACGAGTTTTTTAAAATGTGTTTTTATTCCAAATTTTTTTTCTAATTCTTTAAAATTATAAGCTGATTGTCTACAAAGCGCTTCGCCTTTTTCAGGAATAGTGTCTGGCATTTTCCCATAATCAAAAACACTATAATCATCAGTAAATTCGAATACTCCAAGACCTAAAGAATTTTCAGTTGCTTCTTTTTGAACAGTAAGATTTTTTACAGAACCCAATTAAACCACCTCATTAAAATAACAGAAAAAAATTATTTAAAACTAACGGAAAAATTATTTATTTGCATCAATAACTTTTTTCTCTGCTTTTTTACGCATCTCCACAAGCAAATTTGAATATTCTCCTTTTAAATTAATTAATTCAAGCGCAATTATTGCAGCATTTTTGTAATTATTTAATCCAACAGAGTATGAGTCTTGAAGAGAATCAAAAAATTTAAGCACGTCTTTTTTACTAGATTTTTCATTAACAAGAACATTAATTACTGATGAATTCATTTTTTTTAATTTTTTTCCGAGCTTATTAAAATCAACGAATACTTTTTGATAATCATTAGTTATTTTTTTTTCAACAGCAAAAGGAAAATTGTTTTCTTCCATAAATTTTTTACAATTTAAAAAAAACTTTTTTTCTAATGGCTCTTTTTTTTCAATTAAAACAATTTGACTAAAACCATGTAAATAATTACTCGCTAAACTTAAAGCAGAATCCGTATTCTCTACGCCCACGGCTACAACTGGAACATCAGAAGGCATTTGAACACAACTCAAAAAAGCATCAACTCCATCAAAAGCCCCATTACAAGGAATACCAATAACAGGCTTTATTACTTTTGCTGCAATTATACCAGGCAAAGCGGCACTCAATCCTGCTCCTGCAATAAAAATAGATGCATTAGTATCACGTAAAGTAGATTCTAATTCTCTTAATGTTTTATGTGCACTAAGAACATGAAACTCACTAGAAATACCTACTTTTTTTAACTTTTCAACAAAAGGAAGATATACACCTTCATCACTTTTTGAACCAAATACAACAAAAACATCAGTCATTTTTTACTCACCAAAACAATTATATAAAAAACCGTTTATAAACAGAAACCGTTTTTAAATTTCAAAAAAAAAGAAGAAAAGAAAACGCAAAAAAAATGCGTTTTCTAATTTAAATTAATTATTTAACACATAGTGCTGTTGCTTCTACAGTTGGACATTTTCCTAACCAACCACAACCAAACAACCAAGTAGTATAACTACAGATACATGAGTTACCCACAGTTATTGAATTCTCAGTTCCTGCAATTTGGTTTACTTTACAATTACACTCCGTTAATTCATCAGAACCATCACACTCAGCAATTGCTTCTTTTGAACCAAATGGCCCGAGTCTATAACTTCCTGCAGATTCTACTTTTGGAACTTCATATGCATTAGATGTGGTA
>CAZHFT010000158.1:0-2126 GCA_964531875.1 uncultured archaeon
GTCCCGATAAAATGCCTAAAAACACAGAAAGTAAATTAATAGGAAAATCTTTAATGACAGGAATGAATTGTTCAGTCATTTTACCATACTTAACTGATTGAGAAGACTTAGAAAACTTTAATTCACTAAACCTTTGTTCAATGGTTTTTAGTTTTGAAAGCAAAAATAAAACAACTAAAAAAAGAATAATTGCAATAACTAAAATAAACAAAAAAATAAAATCAAACATTATAGAAAATAGTTCAATGGAATTAAAACATTATGCAAAATACACTTTTTCTTTTAGCATAGCGTTCTCTTTTCTTTTTTAGTGCGTCATTCTCTTTCATTTAGAGTAAATTTGCTTCTTTTAGTTTTTAGTGTATCCTTCTCTTTCTTTTTGGTAAAGCTTTTTCTTTTCTTTTGAAAAGAGAAAGAAAAAGGTTTTAGTAGTACTTGGTTCCTTCACCAGTCAAAATAACTGATTTAAAATTTGGAGTTTTTTCTTTTAGTGCTGCAAGAACCGCCATGTGTTCTTTACCAGAACCGCTTATTAGAGAAACCGCAATGTCACCATCAGGAAGCTTGCTTTTTATTTCGTCTTTAATTGTTTCAAATCCTGCACGATTATTAATTAGAATCCATTCGCATTCTTTAGAAGGTGCAAAGTTTTCTTTTCCCCATTCGTTTGAAATTAAAACAATTTTATCCCATTCTTCATCAGCAATGAGCCTAGCTACATGCCCCCATGTTCCTTTTCCAATTCCGAGAACTGCTACAAGAGATTTTCCCAAAATAACTCCCCCTCAAAAATACAATATAACGTATATAGGGGCATAATATATTAAAAATAATTGGACTAAATAACGTATTTTATAGCGTTTTTAAGCGTTTTTTGCAAGAGAATATAATTTCAAAAGAGTTTTTGCTTTTGGGGTTAGGAAGTACACTTCATTTTGAGTAGTAGTTGTTTGTTTAATTAGTTTTGCTGATTCTAATGCGATAAGAATTAAACCCAAATCTAATGATTCAATATGACTTGCTAATCTTTTAAGCTCAGATATTGACTTTGGACTTGATTTGAAAGAATTAAGAAATTTAACAAAAATATCGGATTGAATAATTGAATAACACTCAGGGTACTTTTCAATGAATTGAACAAATTTTTCATTGTTAGTCATTTTTTTCAATTTTATAAGGAAAACATTCAATAAAAACCTTTTCGACAACAAACTTTTAATGCAAAATAAACTAAACCAATATTGTAAATGCATAATTGATGCAATTGAAAATAATGAAATAAATAACAAAGAAGACCTTAATAGGTATAAATTATTAATTGGGAAAAAATTAGGGATCTCAAATATTCCTTCAAATCCTGATATTTTAACAAGAGTAAAAAAAAGAACTCCAAAAATAAACCAAATTCTTTTAATAAAACCATTAAGAACACTTTCTGGAGTGGCGCCGGTTGCAATAATGACTAAACCTATAAAGTGTCCACATGGAACTTGTCTTTATTGTCCAGGCGGGCCAGAAAGTGTATTCGGAAATGTTCCTCAATCATATACAGGAAATGAACCTGCCACAATGAGAGCAATAAATAATTCATTTGACGCTTACCTCCAAACAATGAATCGAATTTCTCAATATTATTTAATCGCACATAACCCAGAAAAACTTGAATTAATAATAATGGGAGGAACTTTTCCAAGTTTTCCAAAAAAATACCAAACTCAATTCATAACTGAAGCATTCATGGCAGTTAATGATTTTTCAGAACTTTTTTTTAAAAACAAAAAATTTGATTCAGAAAAATTTAATACTTTTTTTTCAAAAGAAGAAAAAGCATTTTCAAAAAAAATAAAACAAAAACTATTAAACATGAAAAAAGAAACCACTTTGCTTAAAGAACAAAAAAAGAATGAAACCTCAAAAATTAGGGTTGTAACGATGTGTATTGAAACAAGACCTGATTGGAGTAAAGAACCACAAATTAATGATATGCTTACGCTTGGAACAACAAGAACAGAAATTGGAGTTCAAAGCATTTACAACAAAGTTTTAAAATTAATTAATAGAG
Organism: uncultured archaeon; assembly: GCA_964531875.1. Lineage (GTDB taxonomy): Archaea > Iainarchaeota > Iainarchaeia > Iainarchaeales > Iainarchaeaceae > UBA493. The sequence goes on from CAZHFT010000158.1 coordinate 2,063, forward strand.
GGCACACGGTAGAAGATTCAATAGAAGCAACAAGATTACTAAAAGATTCAGGATTAAAAATAAC
>CAZHFT010000159.1:0-2120 GCA_964531875.1 uncultured archaeon
TTTTTGTGAATTTAATAATTCTTTTTTTGTCGTAAGATTTAGCCTTTTTGGATCTCCTAAAACAATATTTTTTCTGTATTTTTCTTCTACCACACAAAAAGGAAACTCATTTAATCCTATACTAATATCAGGATTTCTTTCTATTATTTGTCCGATAGTTTTTGCAGAAGAACTAATTTTTGGAACAAATTCTTTTTCGGAAAAAGCCGCATTAATCATTTTTCTTGAAACATCAAGTACAGGTTCAGGAATATTTTCAAGAGTAAATCCTGATTCTTTAACTACTCTTTTTGCTACCTCTACAAAAGGATATTTCTGAGCATGACTTAACTCGGCTAATGAAAAACTGTTCATCAAAATCACAAAAGCATATGTGCAAGATAAAACTTTATTTTACTTTTCCCGATATCGAAACTTACTTTCATGGGAGCATCATTTTTAAATTCGATTAAAAGATTCGATTCTGAATCTGCTTCTTTTACAATATTTTGAAGATAAGTCAAAGAATATTTAGAAACCACGTCGCCTGAAGAAGTTACTTTTACTTGTTTAGCATTTGCAGAATTAGAAATTACTTTTCAGAGGTTCCTTTGGATTCTAAAATAAATTTTCCGTCGTTTATTTTTAAAAGAATACTTGAACTAAAAAGATTAGCATCTTTAAGTGCTTCTCGAAAAATTTTAGAATTAATTTCAACACTCACATCATATTCAGTAGTTGGTAATTTCAAATCTTCTTCAGAAACATCAATCAAAGGAAGAGTAAATGATCTTTCAAGTTCGCCTTCAAAATCTATTTTGAATTCTGATTCAGATAAATCCATTACTACTTTATCGCCTTGCATTGCACGAGAAATTATTTTATTAAACTCAGTTAAATTAATTCCAACAAAAGAAGGCTCCACTTCAAAAGAATCGAAAACTTTTGTTTCAATATGGTAATCAATGAGAACTATTTGACTTGGGTCAATTGCTCTAAAATGAATTCCTTCGTCATTAAACCTGAAATTTCCTTCAGGAATAAACGCTGAAATTGCTTCAATTCCTGATTTTAAAAAAGAATAATCGCTTAATTTAATCATTAAAAAAACTCCTTAAACTAATAGAAGGACTATAATAGTTTAAATCCTTTTATACTCTATAAGACAAGTGATTGAAATGTATTTTTATTTAGGTTCAGACCACGCAGGCTATAAAACAAAAGAAATATTACAAAAATTCCTCACTAAAAAAGGAATAAAAACAATTGATTTAGGCCCACATGATGAAGAAAGAGTGGATTACCCTGATTTTGCAGAAAAAATAGCTAAAAAAGTTTCAAAAGACAAAAAAGCACTTGGGTTACTTATTTGTGGAACTGGAATAGGCATGAGTATATCTGCAAATAAAATAAATGGAATAAGAGCAGCAAATCCTTTTGATGTGTACACTGCAAAAATGGCAAGAGAACACAATAATGCAAATGTCCTTTGTTTAGGTGCAAGAACTTATAAGCCAGAAATAGCAAAAAAAATTCTTAAAGCATTTATTGAAACAAAACCACCTAAAGAAAAAAGACATTTAGCAAGAATAAATAAAATAATGAAACTTGAAAAGAAGAAATAAAACTATTTTGAAATTGAACAGTTCTATCGAGCCACAAAGCGAAGATAGTACGCTCCTACACCGTGAGCAGATGGTGAAATAATGGCTCTTGAAAAAAAATAAAAAAAATAATTAAACCAAAAAAAAATTATTCAGATTCAATTCTTGGTGCTAAAAAATATTTGAATTTTCCTTCTCCGATTTCATAACTTATTTCTATTGGGGCATTGGTTTTCAATTTTAATTTAACTTTTGTACTTGTAGAAGCTGCTTTAGTGACACTAAGCAAATAATCAAGGGGAAACATTGCAGTTGTTTCATTTGTTGCTTTGAATGAAATAATTGATTCAGCATCATTAGCATAAACGTTTTCAAGATTGCCCTTACTTGAATTTGCTTTAACTATGAAAGAATCATTTTCAATAGAAAGCGTAATGTGTGTAGAGATTAACAACGCATCCTTAAAACTGTCTTGTAATGCAGAAGAATTAATTACTATCTCTGAATCAAAATCAATTTTTGGCAAAGGTAACTCTG
>CAZHFT010000160.1:0-2113 GCA_964531875.1 uncultured archaeon
TGAAAAACAAGAATTACAAGCAGTGCAATGATATTTTCCTTCTCTTGGATTTAATCCAATATTTTTTGTAATTAATTTTTCTTCTTTTTCTTCTAATGCTTTTTTTAAAGAATTAAAATTAGGTTTGTTCATTTTTATTTTGTTAAATTCTCTTCCTATTCTATGGGGCCAAGGTGAATGGGCATCACTATTTGAAAGAAAACTATATGAATGATTTTCTTTTATTAAATCTGCAAAATAAGAATCAGCACTAAGTCCAAGTTCAATAAAACTTAATTTTGAATGCATTGAACCATATGCTTCTTTTAGTGAATTAAAAAAAGCAAAGATTCCAGTATAAGGAGTAAACGCATGAGCTGGTCCAAAAATTCCTCCAACATCAATTACTATTTCGGCTATTTCTTCTGCATTTAATTTTAAGTGGGGTCTTCCGCACATACTACAATCAAGACAACCCTGCCCAGAAACTTTTTCACGTAATTCTTCTGCACTTTCAAGCGAAGGCAAATAAACCAAGTGATGAATTCTTTTATTATCTTCAATTTCGCCTCCAATAATAAAATTACAATCTCCCTTCAAATCCCTATAAACTCCATTACTTTCTTCTTCAATATTTTTCTTAACATGTTTACTCCACTTAGAATGAACTAAATCATTAGTGGTAACAACATCTAATCCTTTTATTTTTGATTGTTCTGCAATTACAGGAATAGTCATGCTTTTGCTTACCCCTGCAGAGTAATTTCCATGTAAATGCAAATCAAGATTATATTCTTTCATACAAAAACAACTACTAAAAAGAATTAATACTTAATTGATTCTGCAAATCTCCAAACAATGAATTAAAAAACAAGTGCATAATATATTTCTTAATATTGAAAATAAGTGAGTAGATTTTTATGGCAAGATTCACCGAAGAACAAAAAAAGATTTCTCTTTTATTAATGCATTCTCCAAAAACAGTGGAAGAATTGAATACTCAATTAAGCATTCCTTTTGATGAGCTTAATGAAAATTTAAAACAAATGGTAAAACTTAAACTTGTTAAGGTTGAAGGATATCCTCAAAAATACAAATTAAGGGATAATATTGTTGAAGCAGTTAAACGAAGAAAAGAAATTCAAGAAAAAGATCCATTTGATTTAAGATTAAAAGCAGTTATTGAATTTAGAGGCGTAGAAGAAGATTTTTTAAAAAAACACATGGATGAAATAGAAGAAAAATTACGAGAAAATAAATTATTTACTATTTATGATATTTTTAGAGGCGAGCCACTAAAAGAAGACACTTATTATTCAAGTTACTTGGAAGTCAATTTAAGTGCAAAAGATTTTACTTCGTTAGTAAAATTCATGTATTTCTTTGGGCCCACTTCGGTAGAAGTTTTAAAACCTAAAAAAGTTGTTCTTGCAATGGACGATTTACAAGAATCTTTAATGGAAATGGCAGACATGATTCAAAGTTACAATAGTGCAATGCTTAAATCAATGAACAAAGACGAACTTGACGCATTTGCAAAAAACCTATATTCTCCTAAAAAATAGACAAATGTCGAAAAAAACTCTTTTTTTAAATGTTTTTAACCCTCTTATATCTAGTGTAATAAAGGCAGTATTAAGTGATTTAAGAGGGTTCGTTTATTGCCTAATCAACTTTCTTCAAAAGACTTAAATTTTGCCTTATTTAGCATATAAAACAGTTACTGCCTTTTTTGAAATAGAAACCTTTTTAAATAAGGTGAGTGATTGAATATAAGAGCCTACAGTTGGTTATGCTTGACATAGCTATATTGTACTTATGATAGGATTTCGTGAGGTGAAACAAAAATGAAAGGAATTAATATAAAAAAGTTGGCTGCTATAGCAACTGGCGCAGCATTGTTGGGATCAGCAATTGCACCAATGGTATCAGCAATCGACATAGCAAAAGAAGATATATACAATAGTAATGGTTCGCCAAAAGTGAGCATTGTTATTGGTTCAGACGCAGCATTATCAGACGCTGTTTGGGCTGGAAACTTAGCTGCAAAAATCGCAGAAAAAGCAGCAGAATCAAAGACAGTTAGCGCTTCAGCAACTGGCGAAAATGGAGAACTTTCTTCATCAGTTGACTT
>CAZHFT010000161.1:0-2113 GCA_964531875.1 uncultured archaeon
AACACAAACCAGCAAGAAACAATTATTAGATAATCTGATAATTATTTTTTAGTTAGTAAATTTTTTATTTGACTCCTATCAAAAGGAGTCCCAACTATTTTTTTATTTTTTTTATCAAACCTTAGAAGTAATTCTGGAAAACAAAATACTCACGTAAAACCTAAACTAAACACAGCAATTAGTTTTTTTAAATAATTACTCCTTATTTAAACGGGTTTTAAAAACGAAAATAAAAATTATGCTTGCGATAGTATTATTATTTTCTATTTCCACTTACGCTCAAGACTGCCAACCAGGCTATGAATGGGCGCCAAATTCTGGGGTTGGCTGCAGGCAAATTGATTGCGGTTCGGTTGCTAATGCGCATTACTCATATACTAAAAGTTGCGTTTGTGGTTCTTCAGGAAGCATTCAAGAAAACCCAAGCGACCCGAATAAAGAATGCATAAGACCATTTGTTTATACTTATTGTCCAGGTTGTGTTTATGCCTGCGTTCACTCAGATGAACCTTGTCCTGATGACGAAACTGACCAGGAAGAAACTTGGGATTGGCAGGATTATCCAAGTGAGTATGAAGATGAAGCGCCTGCGCCTGAATTATTCCCTGATGAACAAACAAATTTTCCCAGCCAAGACACGAGTTTGGAAGAATTACATGAGGCATATGTAGTGCATTCAAATTCCGATGAACAATCTTATGCGGATGAAGACGAACAAGATTTTCTTGAGGATTTTTTTGACGAATTTGCAGAATCTCTTTTCCCAGATGTGGAAGATTATGAAGATGCACCTGATGAAAGTCTTTTTCCTGATTTTGAATATGAACTAACCGGCTCAAATTGGGATTATGATGCAGACGAAAATCCATTCGAGTTTCCAGGAGGAAGATTTTTACAAGATGCTCAGGATTGGTTTTCTGCTAAATGGGAAAAAACAAAAAAATGGCATCAAGGAGACTTGCCTTTTACTGGTGAAGATGGAGCATGGAATTGGAAAAGCACTTTTACCGATTCAGAAACAGGGGAAAAAGTTGTGGTTAAATGGGTTGGAGTAGACCTTCAAATGGGTTGGAATAAAGGATTCAAAATACAACTTTATATCGCAGATGTTGATTTTCCAGATTCAGGAGAAGTTAATGGTTACACTGTTGGCATGGGTTTGAGTGCAGATTGGAGAGATAAACTCAAAATCGGTTTGAGTGTTCCTGGAACTCCTGTTTCCATAACTGTTACGCCAAGAGATATTAAAGATGAAACAGTGGAAAAAGGAAACGAGTTTATTGAGTTCATTAGAAGCATTCCAAAAAAACTTGATATAATTGGCAATGCACAAGAGTACCAACAAAGAAAAGCAAACGAATAAAAAATAAAAAAAGCGCCCCCAGTAGGACGTTAAAAACTCAATCGTGATAACTAGCTTCAAATTTGCATTCTTTTGTAACAAATGGTTTTTACACGATTACGAAAGTGTGAACCTATTTATATGCGTTATTAGAATAATATTAGATGAATTAACGATTAGGTGATTAATTTATGTTAGAAGCATTTTTTCTTGAACTTGCAGCAGTAATAATAGTAGCTACTTTACTCGGAGTGATTTTTCAAAAACTAAAACAACCTATATTACTCGCATTTATTTTTGCGGGGATTATTCTTGGCTCTTCTTTTTTAGGAGTAATAACTTACACCGAATTATTAGATGTTTTTTCAGAACTCGGAGTAGCTTTTTTGCTGTTTCTTGTTGGAATGAATCTTGATTTGAGAATTTTTAAAGAAATAGGAAAAACCTCAATAATAACAGGAATAGGACAAATAGTATTTACTACCATCATTGGGTTTACAATCGCATCCTTTTTGGGATTTGAATTATTAGAGTCATTATATATAGCAATCGCATTAACTTTCAGCAGCACAATCATAATTGTAAAACTTTTATCAGATAAAAAAGAATTAAATTCCTTGTACGGAAAGATTTCCATTGGTTTTTTACTTGTACAAGATTTTGTTGCAATCATAGCTCTTGTTCTGATATCTTCTTTTTCTTTTTCAAGTGATTTAACAAGTCAACTCTCAACCTTTGTCATAAATTTAGTTTTATTATTCCTATTATTTT
>CAZHFT010000162.1:0-2110 GCA_964531875.1 uncultured archaeon
GACCATTCAGAAATAAATAATAGACAGCCAGAAGAAATTAATTTTGAAATTGATTCTGAGATTTAATATCTCTACTTTTTTTTATTTCTTTATGAATTATCCCTTGAAAATTTATTTTCATTTTTTTTAATGAATTTTGTATACTATAATCATCAGTAACCACAACAAAAGATTCTGCTTTTTCTTTAAACTCAAAAGAAAGCGCAACAATAGAAATATCCGCAGAACTCACTTTAGTGTTTGATTTACCTAAAAATGAAATAATTGCACTAATAGACTCTTCAGAAGGGTCAGCTATTGAAAGAATTCCCGCAGAAAGCGCATTTTCTGCAATTGTTTTATTTTGAAAATCTTTCCACTCATCAAAAACAAGATTTGTGGTAAAATACTTGTTCTTTTTATCAAAATAAAAATTTTCGTCGTTCAAAAGAGCTGCTGCATCAAGAATATAAATCAAATAAACCCTACTCCTAAAAGAAAGAGTTACTTCAAGCTTTTAATATTAATTACTCTGTAATATGTGTGATAAAAATGGATCTAAAGACTAAAGTTAGCTCTTTAAGTGAAATAGAAAGAAAAACTCTCTTATGTCTTTCAGGAGAACAAAAAAATATTAAAGAACTATCTGAAAAAGCAAATTTGAATATCGATTCTGCAAGAAGAGCAGTTGCTTGGTTAGAACAAAAAGGATTTGCAAAAGTTAACTCTGTAAAAATAATCAAAGCAGGTTTGACAAAAGAAGGACAAAATGCGTTGCAGAATGGTTTGCCTGAACAAAGAATGCTTGATGTGCTTTCAGAACAAGGAATGAATTTTGATGATGTAATGAAAAAAGCAAAATTAACTCGCCAGGAATTCAATGTTGCTTTGGGTTTGAACAAAAGGAAAAATTTTGTTATTATTTCTAAAAAAGAAAAACCAATGCTTGAACTAACCGGAATAAGCAAGGGTTTTAAAAGCGAAGAAGAAAAAGAACTTAAGAAAATTTCTAAAGGAGTAAAAAATGAAACAGTTACTCCAGATCCTTTGACTATAACTGCTACTTTGAATACTCCTGATATTAAAATAAGTTTAGCATCAAGAGGATTAGTTGAAGAAAAAGAAGTAGTGCAAAGAAAAATTAGTATTACTATAGAAGGAAAAAAAGCAATTGCATCAAAAGAATTTTCTTCAAAGCGAAATTATAACATTCATGAAGCAGTACCTGAACTTTTTATTGGAAAAAAACAACCATACATTCAATTCCTAAACAACATAAGAAAAAAATTAGTTACTCTTGGATTCAAAGAAATGCCTGAACGATTAGTTAATCAAGAATTTTATAATTTTGATGTTCTTTTTCAACCACAAAATCATCCAGCAAGAACATGGACTGACACCTACCAATTAAAAAATCCTAAAATTGGAAAACTTCCTACTCAAGAAAAAGTAACTGCAATAAGAAATGCTCATGAGCATGGAGGAAAAACTATTTCAAAAGGATGGGGTTACAATTGGAATCCTGAAATAGCATCAAAATTAATGCCAACTGCACATGGAACAGCAGCTGATGCAAGACAAATGGTGGAAGGAGTAGAATCTCCAAGAAAATACTTTGTAATTAACAGATGCTTTAGACCAGATGTTTTAGATGCGACCCACTTAATTGAGTTCAATCAATTAGATGGATTTATTGTGGGAGAAGGATTAAGTTTTAGAAATCTTCTCGGAGTACTAAAAGATTTTGCAATTGAAATTGCAGGAGCAACAGACGTTAAATTTTTTCCAGATTATTACCCATTTACAGAACCAAGCGTACAACTTTCCGCAAAGCACCCTGAATTAGGATGGGTTGAATTTGCAGGAGCAGGAATATTCCGACCAGAAATAACCGAATCGCTCGGAATCAAAGAACCAGTATTAGCATGGGGAATGGGTGTTGACAGATTAGCAATGTTCAAACTTGGAATCAAAGATATTAGACATCTTTTTTCAGAAGATTTAACTTGGTTAAGAAAAAGCAAAATGGTGATTGACTAATGACCAAAAAAATTACAATAAATGAAAGACCGGTTCCATTTACGCCTAAAAATTTGGCGTGGGACACTGAAGTTTTGTTTTATAAACCTGG
>CAZHFT010000163.1:0-2066 GCA_964531875.1 uncultured archaeon
GTTTTTTCAACAAAAAGACATCTAAAAAGCCGTGGAGTTAAGGTAATTTTTACTTTTTTTTAATTGGTTTCAAGAAGAAATAGCTGATTTTAGCGCTTCTTCAGAAACTAACCCTTCAAATAATTCCCCTTCAATAACTACTGAAGGATACCGGAAAACCGAATGTTTTATCGCAAGTACATCAGCAACAGGAATATCAGTGCCCACGGGCAAAGCAAAAACTCTTAGCTTGCTATTTTGTTGCACAATTGAATCAAGCACTTTTGCTTGAACTACACAATCAACACATAATTCATTTTCTGGAAAAAAATAAAGCACAGGAATAACACTAATACCGCCGCAATCTTTTCTTGCTTTTTCTATAAGTAAATAAAGTTGAATATTTTGAATACGATACTTTAATTTGGGAATTCGAGTATCGCCAAACATTACTTGTGCATTTGTACTTTCAAGCTCTGAAAGTAAAGTCCTTGTTTTTTCAATTTGGGAATCGATTCTATCAGAAAGAATTTTACAAACCGAGTCCGAGTCCTCAAAAATAGATTCATAAAATATTAATTGTTGAGTTGCTTCTGAATCAAGAAGTGCCACTTCAATTTCATTAGAAACATTTTCAATTCTAGAAGTATCAAAAAAATTCATTAGAGAAACTCCAATCAAAAATAAAATCGAAGTTAAAAAAATTGCTTTGATATACTTGTTCACCATACATAATCACTCTTGTTTATTTCTTTAAAAAACCCTGTGAAAAATACTAATACAAGAAATACTCCAAAAACCATTATAAACAATGTTATTTCAGGAAGCTTCTTTAAACTAAGTTTATCATTTGCAAGAATATGACTATAATAAATAAATATTGCATAAAAACAAGCACCCATCACATAAAACATTATACTTGAATTAAGAGAAAATAAAGCCGGAACAATAACCTGAATATTATTACTTACTGTAAGAAATGAAGCAACTAAAGTAAAATAATAAAAAAGAGTTTCAATATTCCCTGCTACAAAAATAAAAAGAAAAAGAACAACACACCACTCCATTATAACTGAAAAAGGAAAGGTAAAAACTCCAAAATCACCATACTTTGGATTAAACAACATTTTACTATACTTTAAAGTATTCGTAAATTTTCCTCTGTACCACCTAACTCTTTGGGTAAACAAATGTCTAATGTTAGTAGGAACTTCTGTGAAAATATGCGCTTCCGTACAGGTAACCATTTTGCCGCCATTTTCTCTAATCCTAAAAGCAATCTCCATATCTTCAGTAATATTTTTTTCATCAAACCCGCCGATTTTTCTTAAAAATTTTGCATCATAAACACTCATTGGGCCAGGAGTAACCATTATTGCATTTAAATCAGATAATACTTTTTGAAAAAAACCAAACGAAACAAGATACTCAATTTCCTGAAGTTTTTCAACAAAACCATTAGTATTAGAAGCTCTAACAAAACCAGTTACTGCACTAACCCCTGGTTTAAGAAGAGGAACCATTTTTGTTAAACAATCAGGTTCAGGATAAGTATCAGAATCAATAGTAACAATTATTTCTCCTTTAGAAGCAGAAATACCATCATTAAGAACCCCTGCTTTTCCTTTATTTTTTTTATTTAAAATAAGTTTTATTCCACTAATTCGTTTTAAAATTTTTCTTGACGAATCAGTAGAACCATCATCAACAACAATGATTTCTTTTTTACCAGCGTACTCTAAATTTTTAACGTACTCAATACACTTAATTAAATTATTAGCCCCATTATAATTTGGAACAACTATTGTTACACTTGGCCAATTTTTTAATTTGTGTTCTTTTGGTTTTATTTCAAAATAAGCAAAAAGAAAAACACTATTAATGAATAACAAAATAACATTAAAAAAAATTACTACCCAATAAAGCGAAATTAATTTTACACAAAAAAAAACTACTGCTAAAATTAATGAAAAAATAATTACTGTTCTTGGTCGAATGTGCATGAAAAAATATGATTCGAGAGAATTAAAAACACTTGTTTTACAATCCGCTAACAACTGCATTTATTTGTTGGATTATTTTTTCAG
>CAZHFT010000164.1:0-2065 GCA_964531875.1 uncultured archaeon
TAAAGAGTATAATCCTGATTTTATTCTTTTAAGTGAAGATTTGCTTGGTAAAGCACCTTCTCTTGGAATTTATGCATTTAATATTTCTGATCGTACTGATCCAAGAATAAATAAATTCACGTCTATTTCAATGCCTTGTTATAGAAATACTGATGCACTTAGCGGAAAAGTAAATATTCAATGTGGAGGAAATAATTTATCCGAAGAAGAATATTTAGCGTTACCATTTGAACGTATTGAAGTGCCTAATCAAATAATTGAACAAAAAATAAGAGTTTTTATTTACCGAAATCAGGATGCAACAAAACTTTTTATATTTAACAAAGAAATGAATGATACTACAATTGTAAAGCTTTTCTTTGGAATTGATGAACTTGATTCTTTTGAAGAATTTTATTCTAACAAAGAAGTTAGAATTTTTAAACCAATTTTAGGGTAAGGAGTTTTAATGGTCATCGAACTCAATGTTGTTCTTTCTTTTTTAATAATATTTCTTGCTTCTTTTTTTTTAACTTTTAAAGTCGTTCCTGTTCTTATTAGAAAAATGTCTGCCCGAGGACTTGTTGGAAAAGACATGAATAAACTTGGAGAAAAAAAAGTTGCTGAACTTGGAGGAATCGCAATAATGCTTGGGTTTTCTTTTGGGGTTTTAATCGCGATTTTTATTTCAACTTATTTTAATTTTTTAAGCTTAGATTTTACTTTACTTTTTGCTTCTTTTTTAACAATTTTTTTAGTTGGGTTTATTGGTGTAATTGATGATTTAATTGGTTGGAAAAAAGGAATAAGACAATATCAACATGCACTGTTTCCTCTTTTTGCAGCTTTGCCTTTAATGGCTGTTCAAGCAGGAACACATTCACTTATTTTACCATTCATTAATTCGGTTAATATTGGGATTTGGTATTCATTAATTCTTGTTCCGCTTGCAATTACTGGTGCAAGTAATGCTTTCAATATGCTTGCAGGATATAATGGGCTTGAAGCCGGACTTGGAATAATAATTATTTCTACTCTTTCCCTAATTGCATTCATGACTGGTTACACTGAAGCAGTTGTAATAGGAGTAGCAATTATTTCAGCACTTATCGCGTTTCTTTTTTTTAATTGGTTTCCTGCAAAAATATTTGGTGGAGATTCTCTTACTTTAATGATTGGCGCAGGAATTGCTACAATGTCAATTATTGGAAACATGGAAAAAATAGGTTTATTATTAATTACTCTTTATTGGATAGAATTAGTTTTCAAAGCAAGAAAAAACTTTCAATCTGAATGCTTTGGTATTCCTCAAGAAAATGGTTTTTTGAAAGCCCCTAAAGAACTCGGTTCGCTTATTCATGTTTTTTTAAGAAGGAGAAATTTTACTGAAAAAGGGATAGTTAAAACTCTTCTTTTAATTCAATTACTTATTTCTATTAGTGTCTTTTGTATGTTTTCTTTTGCATTATTTTAGTTTTTATTTTAGTTTTTACTTTATTATTTTTTAATCTCTTTTTCGGAAATTTTATATACTCAAAAGCAGATATAACTAATTATGAAAAGGTTTCTCACTTTATTTTTGCTTATTTTAGCTTGTTCTTTTGTGTTTTCAGATAATTCTATTTCTCAAGAAATTAGTTCTCAAACAAAAGATTTTTTTTATAAATTTTCTTCTCAAACAGAACATTCTCAAATAGTTTCTTCTGATGACTTAGTTAATTCAGAAATAATTACTTCTATTGCGCAGGGGGTTTCAGCTAATCAAATTTGTATTAGTTTAGGTAAATTTTCTTCTAATTCAAATTGGTTCATTGAATCAGGTGGAACAAAAATTCGTTATACTGGTGAAGAAGATAAAAAACTTGAATTTTTTGCGTTATGTGAAACAGGCAATAAATTAAAACAAGCACTTGTTTTTTTTCCAAAAGAAAAAATAAATCAAAATTTTATTTCTCATTGTTCTCAATTTGAAGAAAATAATGAAAAACTTGCCTGTGCAGTTATTCTTGTACAAGCAACAAGTATTTCCACGGGTGAATTTTCAGTAGCATATCAATTATTTTTTATTTTTGCATTATTAGTAATT
>CAZHFT010000165.1:0-2061 GCA_964531875.1 uncultured archaeon
TTCAACAAAAATAATTCCCCCTTGCATTTTAACTTTTGGAGTTACAAGTTCTGATTTTTGGTTTTCTGCAAAAACTTGTTCTGATTTGATTTTACAATTTAATTGTTCAGTTAATTCATTTCCTGATTCAGCATAATAAAAATTTATTAATGCTGAACAATTATTTGCATTTAATTTGTTTTCAAAAGTTTCATTAATTCTGATTTGATTTTTACTTATTTCATTTTCCATATTCAAAACCATTCCAGTAAAACAAGTAATTATTAGTAATGCAAAAATAAGTTCGATTGAAGTCATATAACTACCCCTATTTTTGAAATCGAATAATTGATGGGCAGTTCAAAATAAGTTGTCGAATTATTAATTTTAATTTTTCCGCAAGGGAAATAATTTTTAGTGAGTCCTCCCGAAATAGTGAATTGCGAATGTAATAAAGCATTTATTTTTATTTTTGAAAAAGTTGTTATTTTTGAAAGATTTTCTAATGAAAGGGAATTTATTTTTTCAATTTTAGAATTTATTTTTTTACAAATTCCCCCCTCTTTAATTTTCATTTTTGTAAACGCAAGAATAATTGAATAATTTATTCTTTGTTTAGTTAGTTCAGTGTCTTCATTAAGTAAGTTGGATTCAAGAATTGCTTCTTCAATTATATTATCTAAATACATTTCTGCTTCAGTTCTTTTAAAACCGGTTTTTTCTATTGCAAGTATTTTATTTTCAAGTTCTATTTGAGTTAGATAAGTTTCATTTGTAGAAGTATTAAGTAATAAAATAATTTCAATTGCGATTAAAAGTACTGTTGCGCCAAAAAACCCTTTTTTCATGCTTTAATTATGAAACAAAAGAACTAAATAATTACGTCAATTAACGAATAATCATTTCCATTCGCAATTTTCTTTAAAATTAAAGTCTACAGCGACTTTTTCACATTCTTCTTTAGTTTTTGCTTTTTCACATTTTTCCTTATTAATTGGGTCTTTTGCAATACAGTTTTGCATAGCTTCCGAAATTTGAGGGGTTGTTTCGTCTGAATCAATATGCCCCAAAACTGCGTCTTCAGATTCAATGTTATTATAAGTAAGTTCTGTTCTTTCTCCAGTTCCTTTAATTAGTTCTTGTGGATAAGGAATTATTTCTGCATAACTATCCGAAGTAGCTGTTGGAGCAAGATTCATTGTTGAAAATAACATCATTCCGAGTAGAGCCACAATTATTGTTGATGAAAGAATTATGAAAATATTTGTTTGTTTGCTTTTTGATTCAATAAGTTGATTTCCTTTTTTTGTTAAGGAATAATATTTCCATTTTCTACCCGTGTCTTTTAATTCGATTAATCCGGTTTCTAATAATATGCTTGTGTGTTGTTTTACTGTTGGAGCGGCCATTTGTGTTTTTACTGCTAATTCGGATAGAGTATAGTTTCTTTCTTTAAGAATTTTTAAAATATTTGTTCTTGTTTTTGAAGAAAGTGCTTTGAATTCGTTTGTTGATAGTGAAAGTTCATCCATTTAATCACCAGTCATAGTAAAAACATCGCAAGTGCCAATATTGTAAATGTCGCTATTGCAAATGCTCTATTATAATAAGCAAATAATCCTGCTACCGCGGGCAAAATTAATAACCATTGCTGATATTCTCCGTGTTTACTAGCAACTATAAATCCAAAAAAAGTTCCTATGGTTATTAAGAAAAAAAGAAATGCAACAAAAGTGCTTATTTTTTCTGTTATTCGCGTTTCTATTTTTTTGAAAAAATCATCTGTTTTAGAGTCGTCACTCATGTATTAATTGTTTAATTAATGCTTTTTAACCCTTTCATTTTGTTAGTAAAAAGTTTAAGTATAAGTTTTGTCTATTCTTTAGTATGTTTGAGAATAATGAATTAAACTTAGTAACTTCCTATGTAGATTCTTTCATTTCAAATGTTTTTAGTGGCGATCCCACTTCAATAATTATTTTAGCTTTTTTATCACTTATTTTGTTAGTTGTGGTTTTTAAAAGTTCTTCTTTTGTATTTGGTTTTATAAAAAGAGGATTTTTATTTATTGTAATTTTGCTA
>CAZHFT010000166.1:0-2036 GCA_964531875.1 uncultured archaeon
CAAGAAAAATGCGAATAACTCCCGCTCCATCAGAACCCGAAAAACCAAAAAAAAAATTCAAACCAAAAAAATTAAGGCTTTTGCCCAAACCACCCCATCGAAAATGAATCAAAAACAAAATATACTACTTAGTTCTTTTTTAAAACATGGGAAAAATAATTTATTGGACCGAAAAAACATTATACTTAACATTAGGCTTATTTGCAGTAATTTTATTCTTAGGATTGTTCAAAATTTGGGGAGCCGAATCTAACCGATACTTCATGTTCATGGGGGATTGGGAAAGCCTAATAGTAATAGCAGTTATCGTAACTGGTTCAACGATTATTCTTGAAAAACTTTGGAAATGGGAAGTAAGACAAATATTTAAACCAAAAAAAAGGAGAAAACGATAATGTCAAGCCAAGTACCAATATTAGCAGTAATGGCAATAATAACCGCTATTCTAATCATGCTCGCAACAGGATTTTTTTCACCCGCTGAAGAAAAACCACTTTTACAAATTGAAAACGCAATTAATTATGCGGAAATTAACGAAGGAGAAATGGTAAAAATTGAATTAAGATTAAAAAAAGACTTTGCAACAAAAGCAGAACTTCTTGACACATCAACAAGAAATGTAAGATTTGAATGTAACAGTTCAGAAATATGCAACTCAGGAAAAATTGAAGTCCAACCAAGAAGTATTTTTGTAAAACAATTACTAAATACAGATGCTTATGTTAGATGTAAGAAAAAAATAAGCCTTAATGATTTTGTTGTTTATTTTGGAAAAAAACCCGCACAATTAGAAGTAACAATTCTTAATTTTAAAGACTCTTTTCAAAGAGGAGAAGAAACACCATTACTATTTAAAATAAAAAACATAGGCGAACTTGAAGCAATAGAAAATAATTATTTAATCGAACTTTTTTTAATTGAAAAAAATGGAGTTAAAGAAAATAATATTTTAAAAAAAGAAATTATTGGAGCAATAAAAAATTTAGGTTTAGAAAGAACAGAAACGATTACTGAATATATTAAAGTTGGATCAAGTGGAGAATATGTTTTAAAAATAACTGCCGAAGGAGAAGATTCAGGAATAACTTTTGCAGAACAAAAATTTAGTATTACTGAAGGAATATCAGCTAACTGTAAGTCCATAACAAAAGATAGAACTTATCTTGAAGAAAACCAATGTAAAACTGAATACTTGTGTGAAGGTTGTGAAACAGCATATGAGTGTTATTTTCGATGGAAAGAAAAAGGAATTGAAGTAGAAATAGG
Organism: uncultured archaeon; assembly: GCA_964531875.1. Lineage (GTDB taxonomy): Archaea > Iainarchaeota > Iainarchaeia > Iainarchaeales > Iainarchaeaceae > UBA493. The sequence continues at coordinate 1,267 of CAZHFT010000166.1, forward strand.
AAGCAAAGAAAAAGCAATTGCTTATTCAGATTCGATTAATGGTTCTTGTAATTAATTTTTTTTAACAAGCTTGGCTTTTTTTATTTCAAGTCTACCAGTAATATCGTTTTCCATTTGTTTTTCAGAATCTAAAATAACAATTCGCTTCTTAAAAATCGGGCTATCCAAAACAAGAGATTCATATTCTCCCCCTTCACCAGCTACATTCAAACCAATTTTATCATCCAACTCAAAAAGCTGATTCATTATTTTTTCATCAATTCTTTTTCCTAAATAATCTTCACTCAAACCTTGGCAGGCAATTCCAACAATTCTAACATCAAAACCAAGAGCAATAATTTTTTGCAAATACTCCCGTTGATTCATTTTCCAATAGGGTGCAAAACATTCAAGCCCAAGTTTATCACAAATTGCATTCACACGATCATATTGATATTGTGAAAACAAAGCACCAACGGCAATTCCAGTAAGACCAAACTTTTCTTTTGCTTTCAAAATAGCTTCTTCAAGATCTTTCAATTCTTTTTCTTTTTCGCCTTTAGTATCATGGTACAAAATAGGTATTTCAAGAGCTTCTGCCTGTAACTTTGTGATGTTTATTGCAGGAGTATGAAACATCCAACTTACTTTATTCTCAGATTTCATTGTTATTAAACAAGAAACTTTTTTACCACTACTCAAAAGACTATGAATAACCATTATTGAATCTTTTCCGCCTGAAAAAAGAACCCCAATCATAAAAATCACCATTAATAAAATAAAACCTACAA
>CAZHFT010000167.1:0-2022 GCA_964531875.1 uncultured archaeon
TTTCAATATAAATTTTTATTGGGTTTTTATATGGCCCGATTATTTGAGTGTGTATTGATTTGTAAATTCCATGCTCTGGAAGGGCTATAAGATCTTTTATTTTGCAGGGTATTGGTGTAAATAGTGAATGGATTTTTCCCATTATTTCATAACATTCAAAATAATTTTCTACTAAAACTGTTAAGATTAGTGTATCGTTTAATTCGGATAATTTTTTATTTTGTGCAATCATTTTTGCATGATAAGAATAAATTGATTTGGTTTTTTCTTTAAACTCTAATTTTTCTTTAGGAAAATTATTTTTTATTTCTTTAATTGTTTCTTTTAGTTCAATTGATTTTTTTATGCGTAAGTTTTCTATTTCTTTTTTCATTTTTTTATAAGTTTGGGGGTTTAGTATACTAAATGCTAAGTCTTCCAATTCTAATTTTAAATCATGCATACCTAGTTTATGTGCTAATGGGACATAGATTGTAAGAACGTCGCTTGCAATTTGATGTTGTTTATTTTTTGAAAGAAAATTAATTGTTTGCATGTTGTGTAATTTGTCATAAATTTTTATTATTAAAACTCTAATATCTTTTGATGCTGCAAGAATTGTTTTAATTATTGTTGCAGTTGAATGTTCTTGTCTTGATTTAAAGGAAATTTTGTCTAATTTTGTTACTCCTTCTACTAAATTATAAATTTGTTTTCCGAACATTTCTTTTATTTCTTTTTCTGTTGTTTTTGTGTCTTCGATTACATCATGTAAAAGTGCTGCGCTTATAATAATTTCCCCCATGCCGTCTTTTGCCATTTTTTTTGCAACATTAACTGGATGCACAAAATAAGGTTCTCCTGATTTTCTTTTTTGATTTTTGTGTGCAATTTTTGAAAAATAAAATGCTTCCTCTATTAAAGCAAAGTCTAAATTAGGGCGAAATTTTTCCACCTCTTTTTTTATTTCAAGCAAATCTTTTGAAAAAGTATTTGGCATAGGATTAGTTTTCTGTTCAGAAATGAATATTAAACATTATTGTTGACTTAATTTCATTAAAGTTTTTATTAATGGTTAATTTTACTCACATTTCTTCTATTGGAGTAATGTTTAGTAAGGTTAATCCATTTTTTAGCACTTGAGTTATTGCTTCTACTAATGCGAGTCTTCTTGCTTGAGTATTTTCGTTTGTTTTTAATACTGGGACTTCGTGATAGAATGAATTAAACTCTGCGGCTAATTCAATTAGATAATACGCAATTTTATGCGGGCTAAGTGTAGCATTTGCTTCTTCTACTTTTTTTTTGTAGTTTGCGAGTATTGAAATGAGTTCATTTTCTTTTTTATGCTCTGGTTTGAAATTTGTTATTTTAATTCTTTTTCCTGCTTTTTTTAATATACTGTTTGCTCTTGCTAATGCATATTGAACAAATGGGCCTGTTTCTCCTTCAAGGGTGGTGGCTTTTTCCCAGTTAAAAATAATTGATTTGTTTTTATCTTGGCAAAGCATTCCGAATTTTAATGCAGTTAAAGCTAATTCTTTTGAGTTATTTTTTATTTTTTCTTGGCTCCAGTTTTCATGTCTTTTTTTTGTTTCAGTAAGTGTTTTTTCGTTTATTTTTTCAAGTAACTCTGAAAAAGTTATTACTTTTCCTTCTCTTGAAGCCATTTTTCCGCCTTCAAGTCGTACTAATTCATAAGAGATGTGTACGGTTTCACAATATTCTTTTTTCTTTTGATTAAGCAAGTCAATTGTTTTGATTAATTGTTGAAAATAAAATTTTTGTTCTGACCCAACTACATTATATGTTTTTTCAGCTTTTAATTCTTGTTTTTTCTAAGCCTAAATCCTTGCTTGAGTAAAGTGCCGCGCCATCACTTTTTAAAATCAAAAATTTGTCAAGGTTATATTTGGTTAAATCAATTAGAAGTGCGCCTTCATCTTTTATTGCAATTCCTTCTTTTTCTAGTTTTTCTGCAATTGCAATTCCTTTTTTTTCCACTTGGCTTTCGAGAATTATTTTATCAAATTTTATATTTAG
>CAZHFT010000168.1:0-1991 GCA_964531875.1 uncultured archaeon
TAATAATTTTTTTTCAAAATTTCCTTCTACCAAATCACTTAAAGGAAATGTTTTCAAAAACCCAAGTATTTTTTGTTCAGTTGGATTCGTTTCTTTTTTAATTGTATTAATTTTGGGTTCAATGGTTTTTGTAATAATCTGTTTTTCTTTTTCGTTTCCTTCCACTAAAATAAATATTCCATCTTTTATTTTTGTAAGTTCGTATTTTTTTTCTTTATTTAATCCAATGGCTATTGCTTCTTCTTTAGAAAATAAGAGAATTTTCTTGTTTTTTTCGTTTTTTGTTTCAACCATTGTACTCTAATACAAAAAGCAAGAAAGAAGTTATAAATATAAGGAAATAATTTCGTTATTTGCATAGTGTTAAAAAAACCTGTTTTCTAAGTATTTTGGCGTTGTTTATGGGTACGGCAATAGGGAATATTGTTCCTAAAGAAAAGATTTCTCTTGATTCTTTAAACGGAAAAACTTTAGGGTTTGATTCTTATAACATCATTTATCAGTTTCTTTCAAGCATTAGGGGTTATGATGGCACTCCTTTAATGGATTCTAGGGGAAATGTTACTTCGCATATTACTGGTTTATTTTATCGTACTATTAATTTAGTTGAAAAAGGAGTAAGGCCCGTTTTTGTTTTTGATGGGGTTCCATCTGAATTAAAAAAAGAAACTTTAATGAAACGGCATGAAATTAGAACTGATGCAATAAAGAAACATGAAACTGCATTAAAAGAAGGAAATATTGAAGATGCAAAAAAGTTTGGTAGTCGAGCATTAAAACTTAATAAAAAAATGGTTGCGGATGCAAAAGAACTTGTTTCATTAATGGGTTTTCCTGTTGTTCAAGCTCCTGAAGAAGGAGAAGCACAAATTGTTGAAATGGTTAAAGCAAAAAAAGTAGATGGTTGTGTTAGTCAAGATTATGATTCATTACTTTTTGGGGCTTCGGTACAATATCGAAACATTGGGGTTACTGGAAAACGAAAAGTTCCCGGAAAAAATATTTATGTGGATATTGAACCCGAAAAAATTGTTTTGGAAAAAGTTTTATCTGAAAATGAGTTAACTCAAAAAAAATTGATTTGGATTGGTATTCTTATTGGAACCGATTTTAATGAAAAGTTTCCAAAAATTGGAGTAAAAACTGCATTAAAACTTGTAAAAAAACATGATTCTTTTGAAGATATTATTTCAGCTACTAATTTTTCTCCTGCTTTTGATTGGGAAAAAATTGAGTCTTTTTTTATTCATCCAAATACAACTGATGATTATTCTATCAAATTTTCAATGCCCAAGCGAGAAGAATTGCTTGAATTTCTTTGTGATAAGCATGATTTTTCTTCAGTTAGAGTAGAGAATGCACTTAAACGACTTGAACAAAAAATGGACGAGAAAACAAAACAATCAACTCTCGGTGCTTGGCAATGATTACAAAAATAATTTTTGGAAAAAAAACTTTTGAAAAACTATTTTTAGAACTTGAAAAAGCAAATTGTAAAAATCCTTTGCTTATTTGCGGAAAACATTTTCAATCGACTTTTCAATTTAATTTATTTAAATCAAAAATATCTTCTTTTGAATTATTCGATTCTATTGAACCAAATCCTTCAGTTGATTCGGTTAATTCTGCGGCTAAATTATTAAATGAAAAAAATTGTGATTGTGTAATCGGGATTGGTGGAGGAAGCGTTTTGGATGCTTCAAAAGTCGTTGCAGTAATGAAAGATTTTGAAAAGTCTTGTGACGAGTTTTATTCTTCTTTTGATTCTATAAAAAAAACAGTTCCTTTTTTTGCTTTACCAACTACTTCAGGTACGGGAAGCGAAATAACAAAATACTCTGTGCTTACTTTACCTTCTAAAATAAAGAAAACTTTGCGTTCTGAAAAACTTTATGCAAAAATTGCGATTATTGATTCCGAATTAACTTATTCAATGCCCTCTTCTTTAACTGCGACTACTGGTTTAGATGCTTTTTGTCAAGCAATTGAAA
>CAZHFT010000169.1:0-1984 GCA_964531875.1 uncultured archaeon
TTTCCTTTTAAAATTTTTTTATATTCTGGAAACGTATTTTTCCATTTTGTTTCATATTCCTTAAATACTTCTTTTGAAAAATCATTTTTTTTAATTGCTTTTAGAATTATTTCTGAAGCTATTTGTCCAGATTTTAAACTAAGGTGGGTTCCTCCTTCAAACATTGGGCTTGTGAATCCTGCAGCATCTCCAACAAGAAGTAATCCTTCATCAAATGTTTTTTCAAGTGGTCCAGAAATAGGAATTAACCCTCCAAATGTTTTTACAAGGGGTTTTGATTTCCACTTTTTTTCTATTAAAAATTTTTCAAGTGACTCTTTTGCTTTATTTTTTTCATGCGTAACCAATCCAACATTTGCTCTCCCGTTGCTTTTAGGAATCATCCATAAATATCCCTTACGAGCAAGTTTTGGATTAATATAAAAATCAAGGTAATCTTCATTTTCTATTTTTTGCATTTCATGCTGTATTCCAATTACTGAATCAAATCTTTTGTTCAACTCAAGTTTTGAAGAAACAATACTTGTTACTCCTGAAGCATCAATTAAAATTTTTGCATTAAATTCTCCTTTGTTTGTTTTTATTTTCCATTGCTTGTCAATTTTTTTAAATTCAGTTGCTCTGGTTCCAAGCATGAGTTTAGCGCCTTTGTTTTTAGCTTCATTAATTAACCATTTTTCAAATTTATCTTTTTCTAATACAACTCCTTTTTCAGGAACAATGGATGTTTTTCCATTTGGAAAAATAACTCTTATCCCATTAACTTTTTTAGAAATAACTTCTTTTGGTAAGGCTAAACCAATATTTTCACAAGCATATTCGCTGAGGCATTCTCCGCAATGTACTGGTTCTCCAATTTTTTCATGTTCTTCAAAAACAAGGACCTTGAGGCCTGCTTTTGCACAATGTAATGCAGTAGAGCCTCCTGCTGGGCCAGCTCCAATGATAATTACGTCATAAAGTTCCATTTTTTCCACTTTTAATACAAAAGAAGTTAATGGTTAAAAAAGTTGGTTTTTTGAGTAGAGTTTTCACAAAGTTTATGTTTTAAAACAAGTAAATCTCTTAATTGTAACATGGATTTTCCGAAAGTAGAGTCAATTAAATCTAAAATTCCTACAGTTAAGGAAATCAAATCAAAAATTCCTGCAGTTAAAGAAATTAAATCAAAATTTCCTAATGTAAAAGATATTCGTTCGAAGCTTTCTTCGGCAAAGTTAATTGGTAGTGTTGGAAAAAATTACTTGCAATTTAAACTTCGTAGGACTGCATTAAAAAGATTTAAATCAAAAGAATTTGATGTGGTTGTTTCAGATATGGATGGTACTCTTTATGATAGTGATGTAAGTCTTGAAGGTCTTAAAGTCATGTATCCAAAAGAAAAAAAAGGGATTACGCGAGGCGAAGAAATTTATGGTTCTTTAATTTCAAAAATTGCTAATGGAGAATATAGTATTGAAGAAGCAATTGTTAAAGGAAATAAGTTTTTGATTTCAAAAAAAATGAACAGGAAAGATTTTGAAAAAGTATTTGAAAACATAAAATTAGGACTCAGGGAACCAATTATTTTAGCATTTAAAAAAATGAAAAAAGAAGGAAAAATTCTTGTTCTTGCTACTCTTTCTTCAAAAGAATTTGGAGAAATTTTAAATTCTTATTTTGAAAAAAAATTCGGTTTTTGTTTTGATATTGTAGTAGGAACAGAATTAGAGTATGATTCAAATGATTTTATTAAAGGAATAAAGAGTCTTGTTGGAACAAAAGACGGGGATTATGAAGGAATTCCCGTTAAAACTAAATTATCTGCAATAAGACAGGCTTTGGCATTGAAAGGAGTAGCAGTGGACATGGCAAGAACAATTTTAATTACTGATAGTTATGGGGATATTGACACTGCAAAAATGTTTGTAACTATTTTACTTGCACCTGAAGATTCAAGTACTGCTCAAAAAGTTTCTCAAAAATTAAAACTCGCAGATTATAT
>CAZHFT010000170.1:0-1933 GCA_964531875.1 uncultured archaeon
GATAAACATCTTGAATCATCCAATGCAAGGTTAGAGATTTTTCCCTTATAATCTATCTCATATAATATTTTTCCGTTTTCTCTTAAAAATTCTGCTTCTCCAAAAACTCCTGCTCCAAACATCCCGTCTTCAAAAGTAAGAAAAATTCCTGCATCCATTCCTGGAAGAACTTCTTCAAAGTAATATTTCATTCCACTTCCTTTTTCTTTTTTCCATTTTACATAATTTTCTTGATGATGGGGTTGATTTGGGTTTTCAATAGAATATTCTGGGAATTCTTTAGAAATTCTTTTTATTAAATTAAATTCTGCTTTCCCATGAGTGTTCAAATCACTTCCTTCATAAAAATTAACCGGATGTCCAAAATAAAGTTTTTTCATTTTATTTTTAATTATTTTTCATTATTTAAATTAGATTGTTTTCCAATATATATCCCATCACATAAATCTTAATAAATGATTTTTTCAAAAGAATAAGATGAATTTAGTAAAGATTAAGGACATAACTCCTGAACAAATTGCATCTATTTGCGATCATACTTTTTTATTTAGGTCTGAACAATATTTTAAGAAAGATTGTGTTCAAGAAAAAAGTGCAATGCAATTAAGGCAAGAAGATTTTTTAAAATTTGTAAATGAAACTTTAGAATTTCCGTTAACTCCCTATGCTCTTTGTGTACGTCCTGAAGATGTTTTACATACAAAACGTTTATTAGATATTGGGGGAAAACCAGAAATAAAAATAGCTTCGGTGGTAGGTTTTCCAGATGGAGCTTGGTATCCAACAGCTTTTAAGGTAGCTGAAACTGAAATTGCAATTAATCATGGGGCTAGTGAGATAGATATGGTATTAGATTATAATCGTCATAGGCATGAAGCCAAGTCTTCTGTTATGAATGATATTGAAGGAGTTACAGAGGTTGCACATAAAAAAGGAGCATTAGTAAAATTAATTTTAGAAACTTCAGAATTGTGCCCAGGAGGAATTGTCAATGCATGCAAATATGCAACCGAGTGCGGAGTTGATTTTGTAAAAACTTCTACGGGGTTTGGAAAATATGGTGCTAAACCAGGAGATTTTTATTTAATGGAAGGTAATTTCAAGGGGGGATTAAAAGCTGCAGGAGGGATCAAAACAAGAGAACAAGTGATTAAATTGCTTAATGTGGCCGCAAGAGTACCTGATGGATTTATTGATTTAGATCCCCTAAAAATAAGAATTGGTGAAAGTTCTTTATTGAAATCTTTAGTTGAATAAAAAAACATTTATACTTCTTTATCTTGCAAAATACATGTTATTAACTTCTTATTTGAAAAAAAGAAAACTCAAAAAATCAGGTGAACCTAAACCTAAGATTAAGAGTGGGCTACATAACCCTAAAGGGCCTAAGCTAATTTATGTTATCCAGAAACATGATGCTTCACATCTTCATTGGGATTTAAGGCTTGAGATGAAAGGAGTTTTGAAATCTTGGGCAATTCCAAAACAACCCCCGAAGGCAAAAGGAACAAAACGTTTAGCAATACAAGTTGAAGATCATCCAATTGGTTATGAAAAGTTTAAAGGAACAATTCCAGAAGGGAATTATGGTGCAGGAAAAGTTGAAATTTGGGACAGTGGAACCTATGAGATTAAAAATGAAAATGGGACGCCTCAGGCGTACCCCGAAACATTTTTGAAGAAAATGTTTACTAAGGGCAAAATTGAAATAAAAATTTCAGGTAAAAAGTTAAAAGGAAATTATGTTCTTGTTAAAACAAAATACGGAAACAAACCAGAAAAGAGTTGGTTATTTTTTAAAGTATAATTTATTCTTCAGTTCACTCGACAAAATGATTGTATCGATTTTGGCATTGGACTTCTATTCTTCAGTCCACTCAATGAAATGACTGTGTCTATTTTATACATGGACTAGAAGATTTATTCTTCTGTC
>CAZHFT010000171.1:0-1930 GCA_964531875.1 uncultured archaeon
TCTTTTGGCAAATTAATTAGATTTACTTTATTTGAACCAAGTAGGCAAAGAGTTGGTTTGCTGAACATTGCTAAAGAATCTTTCCATTCAATCGTTTTTAGAATATTTATTTTTTTTCCTTTTTTTGAAACTGAAAAATCAAGAAAAAGGTCTTCTCCTGTAAGCCCGATTGCTTTTCTTCCCTTGCTTAGGTACTGTTGTAATAGTAAAGGTATATCCTCCCCTCTTGCAGTTATGATTTTTGAGGAGTCTACATTTTTCATATTTGATAATGCAATTTTTTTGTATTTTTTTAATCCTGAATTTTTAGGGGCTAAGATGAATACACTCACTACAATCTATTATTTTCGTAGAATTAGGCTTGCTGGTGATGAAGTAACTCACCATTATTTTGTGGGAAAAAAGTGGGATTCATAAAGTAATAGCAGTGCTTAATCTTTATAAATGTTACTCTTTTAATCGTTCGAATTTGAAACTTTTAATGGATTTTTCAGATTTTAATTTCTTTTTAAGATTAACAAGGTTAACTTTAGAAAAATCAGCAATAGTTTCCCACTCTGCTTCTTTTCCTCGTTTCATGCTTCTAGAAGAAGTATAAATTAAATCAACTTTCTCTTTGGCAAGAACAACTGCCGCACTAGCCAATGCCCCAGGAACATCATTAAATTTAATCATAAGCTTCATACTTTTTTTTTCAATGGGGAATAGTAAAATCCGTTCATTTTTCTTGTCTAACTGGGCAACAATATTTTCTCCAAATTTAATGCCTAAAGAATCGCGAAAAGAATTAGGTATGCTAACTCTTCCTTTAGAATCAACCTTTGCATTCTTAGTAGTCATGCTCATATATAGAATTTAAGTACTAATAAATTTGTGGGTCTAGTTTTATGCAAAAATATTTGCTAATAGTAAAGCTGTTGCTCCTGAGATACTGCTTACAATAAGGATGTGTTTTTTTAAGTTGGGTGTATTTTCAACAAGTGCTAGAATTCCTATTTTTGAAACATAATACAGAACAAGAACTTTTGCGCCGTAAAAACCAATACCGCTTAATGCTTCAAAGTCTCCCCAAAGCCATAATGCCGGAGTCATTACAAAAAAACCTTGAATGGCTTTTTCTCCGAAAAGAATGTTGCAAAGCATTCCTAAAGCAAAAACCCAAAATAAGTTATGTAGAATAAAGTTAATAATCCATACAAAATTAAGTGAAAGTAAATTTCCAACAAAAATAAAAAAAGTAGACATTTCAAAACCTCGTGTAAGTTGTTTCAAATAATACAAGTATAAAAGTTACAAGTACGCCCACGGGGGAATAAATAGTTTGTAAAAATACGTTTAACCCTATTAAATCGAATATTACTGCCATAGCATAAATTATTAGCATTATCCACAGTGAATGAGAAAAATTTCTAAACCAACTCATGCATATATTGGTGCATTTGGCTGATTTAGCGCTTTATTGACATATGTCACTACATTTATATACTACTTAGTATAATAACTTATTATGGTTAATGAGTTAAAAGAGTTTAAGGTTGGGGTTTACCATCAGGACTGTATTTGCTCCGAGTCCACTGAAAAATTTGATCAAGTAAAAATGGTTCAAAGAAGTCCTTGTACAATTTTTAAGCAAAAAAAAGGCAATCTTCATTATTCACTTCTTTGGGGTATTGAGTCGCCTAACAAAAGTACTCTTGATAAATACCTTGATTTTATGAAACAAAGAAAGGACACGATTTTGATGGATGTTCTTCAAAGACAAGAGTCTAGTGCGCTTATTCTTCACAGGGTAAAAACCCCTTCTCTTAGTTATGATGAAATCATGAAAAAGGATTTTACTTATAGTGAACCAATTGTTGTTGATAATGGTTTTGAGTTTCATACTCTTTTAACAAACAAGCCTTCTAAAATGAAAAAAGTTCTTGAGAAT
>CAZHFT010000172.1:0-1919 GCA_964531875.1 uncultured archaeon
GCCTTTTTACCTAAATTCCAAAACTCTTTTAAAGCACTTACGACTTTTATTTATTTGATTTTTATGGATGCACAAGTGGAGTTTGTTGAATTTCAAAAAAACAATTTCAAAGGTTACACTTTAATTGAAGGTTTTCCTGGAATGGGTTTGGTTGGAACTATTGCTGCAAAGTATATTATTGAAAAATTAAATTTTGAATATGCTGGTTATCTTGATGCAAATATTTTTATGCCTATAATTAGAATCCATAAAGCCTTGCCGGTTAGGCCAAGTAGAATTTATGTTAATCATAGTAAAAAACTTGTGGTCCTTATTTCTGAACAAGTTATTGCAAAACAATTTACTTCTCTTGTTGCAAAAAAAACAGTTGCGTGGATTAAAGCAAAAGGATTCAAAGAAATTATTTCTCTTTCTGGAGTTCATGCTTCAGGCGAACAAAAAAGAGAATTGATTTATGGAATTGCGGCAAATAAAAAATCAAAAGCATTGTTAAAAAAATATAATTTAATTGAAATTGAAGAAGGAATCACAACAGGAATAACTGCATTAATTTTAATGGAATTAACAAATTCAAAACTTGAAGCAATTTCGATTCTTGGAAATGTACAAGTATCAGCAGATTATAAAGCGTCAGCAGAAGTCGTGAAAAAACTTAATCAAATACTTAAATTAACATTAAACGTTACTCCTCTTTTAAAAGAAGCAAAAGAAACTGAAAAACAATTAATCCAACAACTTCAAAAATTAAAAGATACAAAGGATAATACTGAAAAATTCGAAACAAGAACGCCAATTATAACCTAACCACTAAACTTTCTTTTTCAAATAAAAGTTTTTCTCCAGTACACTAAGTCTTTCTTTTTCCCCAGGGTTTTTCCAAGGAAAAAGGCTGAGTGATTAAGATTATTAAGAAGTAACTACTATTTGTATCTATGAAATATAATTCTTTATTGGTTCCGATTGGATTAATTGTTGGTTTAATTCTTGTTTTTTTTGTAGCATTCATGCTTAATCAACCCGTAATAAATCAATTGCCTGAAGAAAACTATGTTAATGTTAATGGAGATGAATATCTCGACGAAGAATATATTTCCCCTTATGAAGAAGGAATTGGAGAATTTGATCAATCTCTTTTAAATGAAGAATATGCCCCTTTACTTCTTGAAGATTGTGAACTTGAAACTGAAGAAGATAAAGAATATTGTTATAGTTATTATTCAATAATGACTGGAGACCCCGAGGGTTGTGAAGAAACAACTGAAATAGGTTTGAGGGATGATTGTTTTGCACAAGTTGCTTTGACAAACAAGGATGCTTCATTATGCGATAGAATAAAAGCAGGGTATTCAGAATGTTATGTGTCAATAGGGATTGATACTAATAATGCAGCTTATTGTGAAAAAGGAAACTTTGAACAGGAACAATGTTTCAAAGCAGCTAAATCGGGAAAATATACTGATTGTGCAGAAGGTTATCAACGAAAAATATGTAACGATGCAGTAACTGCAAAAGATGAAAGTATTTGTGAAGAAATGATTGATTTTAGAGGTTATTGTTATTCTGCAGTTGCAATAAATACTTCAAACCAAACATTATGCAATAAGCTACCAACACCCGAACTAAAGGATAGTTGTTTTTTTAGAATATCATTAAACAAAAACAATCATGCATTATGCGAAAATATTCTTTCAGTAGAATTAAGGGATAATTGTGTTGCTTGGGTTGCATTTAATACAAATAATAAACAACTTTGTTATCAAGCAGGAAAAGAAGCTCAAAGTTGTTTAGATGACTTAGCATAGAAAAAGTTAACTTTTTATAGTGGCTTAGTCAATTAATATTTATGGGATTTTTTAGACCAAAAGGTAAATTATCTAAAGGCGATTTTAGTTCAACGCGACATCAGAGGCCTCTTGTAT
>CAZHFT010000173.1:0-1884 GCA_964531875.1 uncultured archaeon
TCTGAAGAAATATTATACGGGGGTAATGCAACAACTTTGTTAAATTTTGGCAAATCCACTTTAACAAAATCCCCTTTAACAAGAGTAAAATTCTTTTTTTTACTAAACCTTTCTTCTAAAACACTTATAAGACTTGAATCAAGTTCAACCCCAACAACTTTAGCTTTTTCAAGCAACTTTTCAGTTAAAGAACCCGCACCAGAACCAATCTCAACAACAACATCGGTTTTTTTTAAATCTGCTTCTTTAATCATTTGTTCAACTAAAGAATCATTAATAATAAAATTTTGCGAAAACTTATGATTAGGCCTAAATCTATAATCTATCATTAATTGTTGTAAATCTGGAAGAGCCATAATCAAAATCATTCAGAAAGCATTTAAAACACTAACTTTTGAGAAAAATGCCCCCCCTTATTTTTGGCGAAAAATTATAATTAATATCTTCTTCTTTGAGAAAAATCTTTTTCTTGAGACGGAGGCCTAACAAAAAGATAATATTTAATGTCTTGACCTTCAAGTTCTTCCATTATTCGTTTTACCATTGAACGAATAGGATCAGGAACAGAATGAACTCGAGTTTTAATATCTTCAAAAGATTTAAATGGTTCTTTTTCTCGCTCTTTAATTAATTGAAGCATGTGTTTTTTACCCATTCCAGGCAATAATTCAATTTGATGTCTTTTCAAAGTAATGCTTCGAGAATCATTAAAAAATGAAACAAACTTTGGTTCATTATTTTTAATTATTGCTTCGATTGCATTTTCAACATCAGAAAGCGAAGTATTGGTTAAATTTTTAAAAGAAATTCTTTTTTTAATAAAATCGATTTTATCTCGCTCGCCCTTACCAACATAAACTTCTTCAAGAACTTTCAATTCAATATTACTTTTTGGAACAACTTCTAAAAGAGTAAAAAACTCGGTTCCGATTAACTGTGCCAAAGGCTCTGTTTTAAAATCAGAACTTCGACCTCGAGCCATATAATCTATAACTAAAGCTTTTTCTTCAACTTTCATAGCAAAACCCCCGTTAAAAAATAGTTTTTTTACTTTTTCACGTATTTGGAAATTATTTCGAGAATTTCTTTAATTTTTGTATCATCGATTGTACAATCACTTTTATACAAAACAAGTTGCATTGTTTCAATGTCTGTAGGTAAAACGTCAACCATCTTAACGATTAAGTCTTGCGTTAAACCATCAATATCTTTTAAAGAAGCAAAAAGTTTCTCTCCTTTAGCAAGAGTAAGTTTTGTAAATTTTTTAGAATAATCAAAAGCTTGTTGTTGTTCATAAGAAAGCTCGCCTTCTTTATTTCTTTCAGCAAGAATTTCCTTTACTTGAAACAAAGGAATATTTTCTTCAGAAACAATTTGTTTTCCAATCATGCAGCCACCTTAACTTCTTCTTTTTCTTCCTTAATTTTGACGCCTTTAGAAATATTTAAATGTGCAGGACCAACAATAAGTTTAACTTTTTTATTTCCTTTTGACACTGCAACAATAAAAGCACTACCTTGTTTACCAACAACAGTACCTGTTTTACCATGAAATCTAGTGTCAATTAAACCTGCGTGAATAGAACTATCAATCTTCAAATCAACTACTGTATCAATTGGAATTTCTTGTAAAAGTTTATTTACAGTAACCTTTGAAGTTCTTTTTCTCATTAACTGTCTTGTATTAGACCTTTTTCCTCTTGCTTTTTTACACGCCATGAATATCACTATCTAAACTAATCGAATATACTAATCATCAATCATAAGGTTTAAAAAAGAAAGCATCAAACAAAAAAAAGTAATTAAAACAGCATAAACTATTCTAATTACTAAATAAATAACTTTTAATACTTTTTAAGTCAAACAAAACATATATAAAGTCTTT
>CAZHFT010000174.1:0-1416 GCA_964531875.1 uncultured archaeon
ATAACTATCCCTGAAGAAGCAAAATCACAAAAAACTGAAACAATCCATTCCCAATTACAAAAACCAACTTTTGAACAAAAAGAAATAAAAAAACCAATTGAACAAAAAGGCAAACAAAAAAATAAATTAATGGCTTTTATTTTTGGAAAAAAATCAAAAGAACTCAAACAAAAACCCCGTCATACTCACGAAATGCGAAAATCTATTTTTGCAAAACCTTTAACCTTACCAAGTTTTGAAAAGAAGCCAATTCAAACAAGAGATAAATTTTCTGAAAATAAAAGAATAAGAGGAGCAGAAGAAATAATTTCAAATCTTGAAAAAAAATCAAAAGAAAAAGGAAACACAATATTTACAAATGAACAACTTGATTCAAAAATCAAAAAAACTGAAACATATATAAAACAAAATCTTAAAGAAACTCTCGAACCCACTCCAGAAAAAAAGAAACCAGATATAATTGAAGCTATGCCAAAATCAGCAAAGCTATTAAAAGAACTTTTAAAAGAAACTAATGGTGATGAAAAATGAGTGAAGACGAAGAATATGTTCCAAGAAGATTAAGACGATTTCAAAGAGAAGAATTTACTCCCACTGAAGAAGAAGTAAAATCTAAAGGTACAGAAATTGCGATGAAAGAAGTAGATAAATTTAAAGACACACATGAGAGATACCCTCAAAAGGAAGAACTTAATGAAATAAGTAAAAATGTTTTTGAACAACTAAAAACAGATATTTCAGAAAATAAAAATGAAGACAAAAAAATAGTGGATTCGATTGAATTTGGATTCGATGAAGAAGAACAAGAGGTTGAAGGAACTAAAAAAAGTTTTCTTGAAGAAAGAAAAGCAAAAAGAAAAATGAAAAATGCGCAAAGTGAAAAAGAACCATCTAAAAAGGAAAAAATAAAATCAGAAAAATCACTCCCTAAAAAAGAAACTATTCAAACGCCCCCTGCTAAAGAAGTAACTAGTGGAATTAAAGACCTATTTGCAGAAGAAGCTAAAACTATTGAAAATACTAAAAATGTAAATCAACTTGCTGAAATTGATGAATTAGGCAAATTAGAATCGGAATTATCCGAAGAAAATGATTTTGATTTAATAGAAAAAGAAACTGAAGGAACAGTAAATAATTGTGCTTTTTGTAATAGTAAAGCAAAAGCGATTATTTATTGCCCTAATTGTGGACAAGCATTTTGTGACCATTGTGCAAAAACAATTGATGTACAAAAAGATTTTGTAAGATATACTTGTCCTAAATGCGGAAATGAATTCAAAAAAAGAAGAAATATTTAAGGCAATCCAGCATCTTCACAACCCCAACCAGCATCAGGGGTAGTAGGGTCATCCCGATAAAATAATGGTCGAATTCTATCCTGAGTTACTCCAAGCCAAGTGGCGTCCCAAATCATTA
>CAZHFT010000174.1:1426-1878 GCA_964531875.1 uncultured archaeon
AAACCAGAAATGTCGCGCAGTTTTCCAGGCAATAGAAAGTTCAGCAGGTTCACAACCCCAACCAAGATTAGGAGTAGTAGGGTCATTTTGATAAAATAATCCTGCAGTTCGGTCATCTGTTGCACCAAGCCAAGTAGCGTCCCAAATCATTAAATTTACTTCAGCATTAAAATTGTATAACTCACCCTCATCAGATTCTTTAACTAATGTAACAGATGAATTTGCTTCTGAAACGGAACCAATATTTGCACGCAATCTATCAAACTTAGCAATTAAAGCAATATAATCTTGCCCTTCAAAACTTAATGCAGAATCAGCTGTTCCTGTTAAGCCACAAAAAAAATTATTATGAGGTGCAGTATCATTAGCTGAATAAATAAAAAAATCTCTACCTAATCCTTCCGAAGGCACCGCCTCTTTTTCAAAATTAGTAGAATGAATAAAAAAATAAA
>CAZHFT010000175.1:0-1863 GCA_964531875.1 uncultured archaeon
TTTTATCCAAAAATCGTAGAGTAAAACAAGTAGAAAAAAAAGTTATTTTTCCAATTGAAAAAATTTCTCAAAAACAATTAGTAAAATTAAAAAAAATTTCTTCTTCTGTAAAAAAAGTAAATGTTTCTTTTGAATCAAGAGTGGTTTTTCCAAGAAATATTAAAGAGGCACTTAAATGCAAGCTTTCTGAAAAAGAAATAGAGTTTGCTCCGAGTGCTTATGATTCTCTTGGGGATGTTGCAATAATTGAAATCCCTAAACAGTTGAAAGGAAAAGAAAAACTTATTGGCGAAGCTCTTTTGAAAGTTAAACATTCTATTAATTCAGTTTACATGAAAGCTGGAGCACATAAAGGAGTTTTTCGTGCGGAGCCAGTTAAGTTCATTGCGGGTAAAAGAAAAAAACAAGCTATTTACAAAGAGCATGGCGCGATTTTTAAAATTAGTATTGGGGAAGTTTTTTTTTCTCCTCGTCTTGCAACTGAAAGAAAACGTATTTCTGAAAAAATAAAAAAAGGAGAAATTGTAGCTGCTCTTTTTGCAGGAGTTGGTCCTTTTCCTATTGTGTTTGCAAAAAATTCTAAAATGAGTAAAGCTGTGGCTATTGAATTAAATCCTCGTGCAGTAGAAGATATGCGAGAAAATGTTGAACTTAATAATGTTTCTTCAAAAGTAGAACCAGTTCTTGGGGATGTAAAAAATCTCACTAAAAAATATGAGGGCAAATTTGATCGGGCAGTAATGCCTCTTCCTAAAGGAGGAGAAAATTTTTTAGAAGATGCGATTCGATACATTAAGCCAAGTGGAGGAGTAGTTCATTATTATCAATTTGTTTCAAAAGAAAACCCCTATGAAGTTCCTTTAAAACAAATTAAACAAGCTTGTGCTAATGTCGGTAGAAAAAGTAGGGTTTTATTTAAACGAAAAGTTCGTGATTTTGCGCCTACGATTATTCAAGTTGTAGTGGATTTTAAAGTTTGGAAAGCTTACAATAGTATTAATAAGTCTTTTTCTTCTTGATTTATTTCGAGCTAAATGAAATTAATTGTTTTAGGCCCTCCGGGTACAGGTAAAGGAACGATTTCACGTTTTATTGAAGCAAAGTTTGGGTGTGAGCATATTTCTACGGGAGATTTGCTTAGAAACGAAGTTGCAATAAAAACAAGTATCGGTAAAAAAATTAGGTATATTTTGAACAAGGGAAAGCTTGTTAGTAATGAAATTGCAATGCAAGTGTTAAGTAAAAAAATTTGTTCGCTTAAAGATGGTTTTGTTCTTGATGGATTTCCAAGAAACATTGAACAAGCACGTCTTTTTGATGAATTATTAATTAAACAAAAAATTTCTTTAGACCTTGTTCTTGAAGTGGATTCTGATGACAAAGTAGTAATTGAAAGACTTTCTTCAAGAAGACAATGTGTAAACTGTAAACGAATTTATGGGCATCATGTTCCTTCAAAAAAAGTAGGTGTTTGTGATGATTGTGGTTCAAAAACAATTATTCGTGAAGATGATAAACCAAAAGCAATTAAGCAAAGGCTTAAAATTTATCACGAAACAACAAAACCTCTTGTTGATTTTTATTCTAATAAAAAATTATTATTGAAAATAAATGGTAATCGAACTTTGGAAAAAATATTTCCCCAGATTGAAAAAATTTTTAAAAAGGTGGTTTAATGGTTAAGGTAGTAATAGTTGGTTCAGTTGCATTTGATGATGTAAAAACTCCGTTTGGGCAAGTAAAAATGGCTCTTGGGGGTTCAGCAACTTTTGCCAGTGTTGCGTGTTCTCTTTTTGCAGAAGCCGGAATCGTTGGGGTTGTTGGAAGTGATTTTCCGCAGGAGCATATTGATTTTTTAAAAGA
>CAZHFT010000176.1:0-1859 GCA_964531875.1 uncultured archaeon
AGAACCAAGCAATTTAGTTAATGCAGGAGTTTACAAATTTAGTAAAGATTTTTTTGAAGCAATAAAAAAAACAACTCTTTCTGAAAGAGGCGAATATGAATTAGTTGATTCAATAAAAAATTATTTAAAAGAAGGAAAAAAAATAGAATATAGATTATGCAAAGGCCCATGTATAGATATTGCAACAAAAGAAGATTTGATTAGAACAGACAAATTATTAGATTCAGTATTTCCGAAATGATTATTCACTAATTTCAAAAAAAAATTAATAGTTTCAAAAAAATAATTATTTAGTTTTAAACGTTTGACCGGGTTTAAGAATTATTGGAATGGTTTTCAAAATACTTTTTTCGATTCTTGATTTGAATTCATTAGGATCAGCTTTAATTGAATCAAAAGAATTATAGTGCATTGGAATTGCGTACTTTGGTTTCATTGTTTTTGTTGCACGAACCGCATCAATTAAATCCATGGTAGAAGAACCACCAATTGGTAATAATGCAACATCACAATCAATACTTGAAAAAGAATCCATTAACGCACTATTTCCTGCGAAAAAAACTTTTTCCCCGTCTTTAGAAAAACAAAACCCCAAAGGATAAAACGAATTAGGGTAATGCGCACCTCTAACTTCAATAAGTACTCCCTGAATATTGACTTTATCTCCAACCTTTACAAAATGTTTCAAGTTAGACGCGATATTTAATTCATTAAGAACAGATTCATGTCCAATTACGGTTGACGAATCTCTATTAGCGATTGTTTCAACAACTTTTTTATCAAAATGATCAAAGTGTTCATTGCTAATACAAATCGCCCCAATGTTTTTTAATTTATTAATTGACGCAGGACATTTCATACAAGTTTGAAAAGTCATGTCTCCTTCAGGCATGTTCATAAAAGGGTCTACAAGTAAATTAATTCCCTTAAAAGAAATTTTAAAAAAAGAATGCCACAAAAACTGAATCTTCATTGAACCACATAAGAATAACAAATCCGCAGTATATTAATCTTATTCTAATTATTTCATTAGAAAAAATTCTATTCAACAAAAACCTTTATTTAATAAGAATCGTATTAATATAACACATGAAAAAAAGTTTTTTTATCTTGTTTATTCTTTTTTTTTCAATAAATGTAACTGCAATTACAGTAGACAAATTAAATATTGATGCCCAAGTTGATTCAGAAGGATTTGCAGAAATAACTGAAACTTATTTTTTAAGATTTGATACGCCATTTGAAAAAAATGCGTTTTATGAAACCGCAATAAAAAATTCTTCAAGTATTTATGCCTGGAGTTCAGAAAATGATTTCTTTTTCCCTCATTTTGAACCAAGCATTGACAAACTGGGATCATCATCAATAAGTTTTGATAATCAAGCAGAAAAAATTATTTTTACTTATACAATAAAAAAAAGATTTGCAACACTAATCACCGAAGGACAAAGAGCAGACTCATTCACGATTGATGACAAACAATTATTTACTTTTAATGACTCAGGAACAATAGTAATTCCTGAAAACACCACAATAAAACTAATTCTTCCACCAACCACAGAAATTGAAGAAATTGAATTACCTGAAAAGGCACAATTAATCGGAAACGTATTAACACTTACTGGAATTCAAAGCAATGTAATAAAATTAAAATATAAAGTTTTGAAACCTATTGCTCCAAACACCACAGATTTTTTAGAATTAATTATGGGGTTTAACTCTATTCTTTTACCTTTACTAATCGCATTACTTATTTTAATTTATTTTAAAAAAGAAAAAATAGAAGAAAAAATAGAAGGTTATTTAATAGACCATTCAGAAATAAAAAATAGACAACCAGAAGAAATTAATTTTGAAAT
>CAZHFT010000177.1:0-1847 GCA_964531875.1 uncultured archaeon
AAGAGATTATTACAAAACAACTCCTTGGTATTCTGAATTTGAG
Organism: uncultured archaeon; assembly: GCA_964531875.1. Classification (GTDB taxonomy): domain Archaea; phylum Iainarchaeota; class Iainarchaeia; order Iainarchaeales; family Iainarchaeaceae; genus UBA493. The sequence continues at coordinate 44 of CAZHFT010000177.1, forward strand.
AAAATGAAGCAAGAAGGAGTATTAAAAGAAACTTGGATTGCGCCAGAACCACTTCCAGGTGAATTAAAAGAAATAATTTCAAACATGTATAAGAGTGTTTGTGAAGCTTGGACTGGGGAAAAAATTTGGAATTCTCCTTCATTAGAACAAGTAATGAATTCTTACAAAGATTTTCTTGAAAAACAGTGAACCGAAAAAAAGTAATGGAGTTTTGTTTTCCGACACACTTTTATAAACTTTAATTCATAATTACATTAGGTGGTATTCTTGGACGTGTTTGATTTAATTTCTCCTTTAGATTATAGGTATCTTAAAGGTGGTTTGAAAAAAAGAGCTGAACTTTATTTATCAGAAAATGCAAGGGTTTCTTATCAGGCAAAAGTAGAATATGCTCTTGTTAAAGCACTTGCAAAACAAGGTATTTGTTCTACTAAAATTGCTAAAGAAGTTGAAAGAGCTTCACTTAAAGTTAAAGCAAGAGAAGTTTATCAAGAAGAAGCAAAAATCAAGCATGATGTTCGTGCACTTGCTAATGTGATGCGTTCAAAAGTTTCAAAAGAAGCCAAACCATTTATTCATTTTTCAACAACTTCTTATGATATTGTTGATACTGCTTCGGCTATTAGGTATAAAGAAGCAACTCAAGAATTAATTGTTCCTGAATTAAAGCGACTTCTTAAAGCATGGGTCAAAATTGCTTTACGTGAAAAAAAAACTTTACAAATAGGCAGAACTCATGGTCAACATGCAGAGCCAATTACTTTTGGTTTTACTATGGCGTCATACATCAATCGCCTTGGGAAATGCATTGTTGCTTTAGAAAAAGCTGCTAAAAATCTTGAAGGAAAATGTTCTGGTGCAGTTGGTGCTTTTAATGCGTCTTCATTATTAATTAAGAATCCTGAAAAACTAGAAAAAGATATTATGCTTGAACTTGGATTAAAAACAGGGTTGCATTCTACTCAAGTTGTTGAACCAGAAAGTCTTGTCGATTTAATGCATTCTTTAATTCAAGCATTTAATGTTCTTGCAAATTTTTCTGATGATATGAGACATTTACAAAGAACAGAAATAGCTGAAGTTGCAGAAGCATTTGGAGCAAAACAAGTTGGTTCAAGCACAATGCCTCATAAACGTAATCCAATTAATTTTGAAAATGTTAAAAGTCTTTGGAAACAATTTACTCCTCGAATAATTACTTTTTATTCGGATTCAATTTCTGAACATCAAAGAGATTTAACTAATAGCGCATCTGCAAGATTTATCCCTGAATTATTTGTTGGTTTACTTGTGTCGGTTGAACGACTATGTAAGGTTTCATCTAATCTTGTGGTTGATAAAAAAGCAATGAAGAAAAATTTTGATTTAAGTAGAGAATCTGTTGTAGCAGAACCACTTTACATTTTTTTAGCAAAGTATGGTCATTCTGATGCGCATGAAATTGTAAGACAGTTAACTTTGAAAGTGCAAGGAACAGGAAAAACGCTTCTTGAATTAGCAAAAGAAAATAAAAGCACCGCTAGTTTTATTAAAAAGTTTTCAAAAAAAGAAATTAGTTTGCTTGAAAAACCAGAAACATATACAGGACTTTCTGAGAAAAAAACAATTGAAGTTTGTGTTTTTTGGAAGAAAAATCTTAAGCTTTAAATTAACACAATAACTTAAAATAGGTTGCGAGTAGATTTCTTTTATGTCTAGTTACAAAGAAGCAGGTGTGGATATTGATGCAGGCATTAAGTCTGTTGAATTAATAAAAAAAGAAATAAAAACTACTCATAATTCTAATGTATTAAACAATATTGGT
>CAZHFT010000178.1:0-1842 GCA_964531875.1 uncultured archaeon
AAAAATGAAACAATTTCCGAGAGTGAATGATTATGGTAAAAACAACTCCAGTAGCTAAAGAAAAAGAAACACCTAAACAAATCGCCAAAAAATTAGAAAACATGGCTAATAGAATTATTAATCAAATTCATAAAAATATAGACCCTGTGTTTACTACTCAACAAAGAGGAAGAAGTAATGTTGAGTTTTGTGAAAAAACAAAACTTTTAAAATTAGGAGATAAAAGTACTTCAAGAAACTTTTTGAATATTGGACATGCAAAAAAATTTATGCAAACCATGATGGTTACTGAAAAAACACATAATTATCTTAAAGAAAATAAAACCGCATCAATCAGAGAAATTTACTATGAGCTAAAACACACACTTGGAAAAACAAAAGAAAATACTTTTGAAGAGCAAACTGAAAGTGATTCTTGTATTGTAGACCTTGAACACAGCGTTAATACAATAAGGGAAAAACTTAACTTACACGCTAATCCAAAGGGAACTCTTTATGGAGACATTACTCTTGTTGACAAAAAACACAACAACGACCAATTTAATGCTAATAAATTAGGCAGAGGTGGTTGGAGTATAATGTCAAGACTTGAACCCGAAGAAATCGAAATCAAAAAAGTTAAAGCAGATTATTTATTAGTAATAGAAACTGAAGCAATGTATGAAAGACTAGTAGAAGAAGGATTTGCAAAGAAAAACAAAGCAATCTTAATTAGTACTGGAGGACAAGCCGCAAGAGGAACAAGAAGACTTATCCACAGAATACACTCTGAACAAAAACTTCCAGTGTATGTATTCACAGATGGAGACCCTTATGGGTGGTATATTTACAGCGTTATAAAACAAGGTTCAATGGCTCTTGCAGCACACTCAAATTTCTTAGCTGTACCAGAAGCAAAGTATATTGGAATGACTTTAGAAGATGTTGAAACTTTTGGATTAGAAAATGTAACTGAAAGAATGAAAGATGGAGACATTAAAAGAGCAAAAGAAATGCTTGAATACCCTTGGTTCCAAAACAAAGAATGGAAAGCTGAATTAAAATTAGCATTACAAAAGAAAATCAGAATAGAACAACAGGCATTAGCAAACAAAAGCCTGTCTTTCGTTGCAGACGAATACTTACCTAAAAAAATTAAGAAAAAAGATTTTCTCCCATAAAATAATAAATAACCTTTTATTCTTCCGCTTCGAAAATAATAAATGGAACTAAATCGATTAACAAATAACAAACTACTTCTTATAGGATTAATTATTTTTTTTATCATAATTTCAGCAATACTTTTAACTGAAAATAAAAAACAAGTAAATGAAGATACTTTTTTTGAAGAACTCCAAGAACAAACTACTACTGAAAAAAAAGAATGTTCTTCAAAATATGAGTGTTGTATGGGAACTTATTATCAAGAAAAAAAATGCACAGAAGGAGAATGTATAAAATTTAAATGTGTTTTAAAAGAATGTGAATTTGAATGTTGCCAAGAAAAAGGAACTGAAAAAATTGAATGCGAACAAGGTTTTAATTGTAAAAATAATGCTTGCATAGAAAACACTTGCCCGCATGAATGTTGTAATTCAGGAGGAGAATATTTTGAAAAAAAATGTTCACTTAACAGAAAATGCATTAATAATGAATGTAAATTAAAAGAATGTAATAGTGAATGTTGTATTGGTAAAAATGGGTATGAAGATAAACCTTGTATAGGAACACAGGAATGCGTTAATGGACTTTGTCAAAAACCAGAATGTCCTTCATTATGTTGTCCTACACGAGACCCAATATATGAACCAAAAGCTTGTCCGCCACATCAAACATGTGTTGGAAAAATTTGCGTAGGAAGAT
>CAZHFT010000179.1:0-1840 GCA_964531875.1 uncultured archaeon
TTCTAAGTGGATTTTTTCAAATCCTTCAAGTAATGAATTAGAAGTTTTTTTACAAGCGATTTTTTTACAAGCAAAAAAACTTGATAAATTAGGGCTTGATCATGGACAATTAGCAGGCAAGGGCAAAAATATTATTGTTAGTGATGGTTTGCCTGTTATTATTGATTTTGAAAAAGCTTCAACAAATAGAAAAGTCGGTAATGTAAATCAATTGCTTTCGTTTATTTTTATTAATCCTAATTCAAGTGTTGTAAAAGTAGTGAAAAAAATTCTCGGAATTCAAGTTTTTAAAAAATTAAAAAAAGAAGTTAAGTAGGTTAATTAACCTACTTGATAAATTTTCTATCTACTTCTAAAATCAATACATCGCATGCTGCTTTGATTGATTCTAATTGTTTGATTATTCTTTCTTTTTCCTTGTCTATGTCTTGAATATTTTCATATGGTTCAATTGCTTCTCTTAACATTGAGCCATCCACATATGTGTATGGGTAATTATTCATTTTTTCTGCAATTCTTTCAACCATTTTACCTAGCCAAATGTTCATTTCATTTTTTACTTGGCCTTTGATTTGTTTTCCTGAAGTCAAATGTTTTCTTAGCATATTTACTATTGTTGCTCGTGGAAAAGGTAATTTACTTTCATCAACTATTTCTTCATCTTCCTCTTCTTTAGTTACAATTTGTTCTTCTTCAAGTTTTGGTTTATCTTCAGTCATAAAAACACCTCTAATTTCGTTATGTGACCCTGTTAATTTTGTATAATAAGATTACTTACCGTTTGAATTTTAAATGCTTCTTCCCTGTTTTAAAGAGATAAAAAGAGTAATTTTGAGGCGATTTAGTGATTAAACCTAAAAAATTGTTATTTGCTACTGCTGGAATACCGAGTTCTACGATTAATCCTTCTACTATTGAAGGAATAAAGCGGATTAAAGAACTTGGGTTTGGGGCGATGGAAATGGAGTTTGCGCATTCAGTTAATGTTTCTAAAGAAATTGCGCCTAAAATTAAACAAGTGGCAAAAGAACAAGGAGAAGTAGTGCTAACCTGCCATGCTTCTTACTTTATTAATCTTAATGCAATAGAACCCCAAAAAAGAGGCGCTTCTAGGGGCAGGATTACTCAGGCAGTAAAGATTCTTGATGCTTGTGGGGGTTATTCTTGTTGTTTTCATCCTGCATTTTATTTGGGTATGGAACCTAAAAAAGTTTATTCTACTGTTAAGGAACAAATGAAAAAATTGTTCAATGGACTTGATAGTTTTAATACTGATGTTTGGGTTCGTCCAGAAACAACAGGTAAGGCAACTCAATTTGGTAGTATTGAAGAACTTGTTGAATTAAGTTCTGAGTTTGATAAGGTTTTGCCAGTAGTGGATTTTTCTCATTTGCATTCTCGTTCAAAAGGTAAATTTAATTCAAAAAAAGAATTTCAGTATGTCCTTGAGTTAATGGAAAAAAAACTTGGGAAGGAAGCAATTAAAAATATGCATATTCATCTTTCAGGAATTGAGTATTCTGATAAAGGAGAAAGAAAACATTTGTTGTTTAAAGAAAGCGATATGAATTACAAAGGCGTTCTTGAAACTTTAAAAGAGTTGAAAGCGTATCTTGGTATAGAAGAAATTTTTGAAAGTATAGTGCAAGACATTACAGAAGAAAATGTTTTGGAAGCATTTAAAAATAATGAAAGACACATATGGCAGCGTAGTACATTGGAAGCTAAAAAACACATGGTTTGTGAATTAGCAAAACAAATGAACAAGCTTCCAGGAGAATTAACAACTGCGGATTTCCATAAGCATGTAAAGAGTTTTTCAGGAAAGACTCTTCACGGT
>CAZHFT010000180.1:0-1838 GCA_964531875.1 uncultured archaeon
TTTTAACCAAATTAGGTTCAAAAATATAACCGTAATCATTTTCGGTTTCTTTTTTCCTTAAAGAATAAGTAGTATTTGTTTCTGAATCAAATGCTCTTGTTTCTAAAACAATTTTTTCTCCATTTTCAATTGCTTTTCTTTGCCTTATTTCTTCTACCCTCAATGCAGTTTCTACTGCTTTAAAACCGGTTACGTTTTTTACTTCTACTCTTTCACTTCCTTTAATTGAAAGATTACAATCTGCTTTCAAAACAGATTCTCCCTGAGCATAAACCCCAAGATAATTTAGAATAGTAACTAATTTGTCAAGAAACTTTCTTGCTTGTTCAGGCGATTCAATATCTGGATCGGTAACAATTTCAACTAAAGGAATTCCCGAACGATTATAATCAACTAAAGAATAATTACTTTTTTGCATTCCTTCGCTATGCACTAATGACGCTGGATCTTCTTCTAAATGAACCCGAGTAATGTTGATTTTTTTTCCATCTACTTCTAAAAAACCTTTTTCACCAACAGGAACTTCATATTGAGTAATTTGAAAACCATTTGGCAAATCAGGATAAAAATAAGTTTTTCTTGAAAAAAAGAATTCTTTATTAACTTTACAATTAAGCGCAAGAGCCACCTTCAAAGCATAATCAACAGCTTTTTTATTCAAAACTGGTTTTGCCCCAGGCATTCCTAAACATACTTCGCAAACAGAACTATTTGGCTCGTCTCCTTTGGTTGAACAGCCACAAAAAAGTTTAGACTTTGTGTTTAATTGCACGTGAACCTCAAGCCCAATTACTGTTTTCATTCTTTTTCACCTAAATGTGATTTTATCGAGGGATGGAGTAATGAATTTGATACTAAAAAATTATCCGAATAGATATCTGCTTCACTGCCATCTATTTTTGTTACTTTTCCACCGGCTTCATTAACAATAAGTATTCCTGCTGCAACATCCCACGGTTGAAGAGTGTACTCAAAAAAACCATCACAAACGCCTTGTGCAACTAAACAAAAATCAAGAGCAGCTGCTCCAAATCTTCTTAACCCCTGACAATTTCCCCTAAAAGAATCAATTGATTTAAGAGTTTTTTCGCCAAGTTCATCATCATCATAAGGAAAACCAGTAACCAAAATCGAATCAATTAATTTGCTTGTTTTTGAAACACTGATTTTTTTATCATTCAAAAAAGCGCCTTTGTTTTTTTCAGCAAAAAACATTTTTTTAAAAATAGGAGAATAAACAGCTCCACAAATCAATTCTTTTTCTTTAACAAGAGCAATTGAATGACAAAAATGATCTAATCCGTGAGAAAAATTTGTTGTTCCGTCAATAGGATCAATCACCCATAAAAATTCACTATCTCCACTGGCTCCTTCTTCTTCTCCAAGAAAAGCATGCTCTGGAAATTCAGAAGAAATTACTTCTTTAATTTTTTTTTCACAAGCAAAATCAGCAGTAGTAACCAAATCAATTTTTCCTTTGTGTTTTATTTCAAATTCTTTTTGAAAATATTCTAAAGCAACTTCGCCTGCTTCAATACAAGCTCTTTTGCACACACTTAATTCATTCATTTTGCCAACTCCAATTTATTAGAAAACGAAAGAAGTTTTGCATCACTTAGGTGATTACCCACAAGCATTAAACCAACAGGCAAGTCATTCATGGCGCCTGCATTCAAAGTTGAATGAGGCATCCCGCAAAGATTAGGTGCAACTGTACACAAATCCATTGCATAATTTTGCATTGGAGTAAGTTTTTCTATTTCAGAAAACTTTGGAGATATAACAGGCATTGCAGGCAATCCTAAAAAATCAACTTGAGAAAAAACTTTTTTGTATTC
>CAZHFT010000181.1:0-1831 GCA_964531875.1 uncultured archaeon
AATCAATAAAGAATAACAAAACAAAAACAATAATGTAAAAATCAACAAAAAAATTGAATCAATTAAAGGTTGCTTTAAGAAGCCATAATCAATAAGTACACTTGCTGAAGAAATAAAAGAATTTGATAACCATACAAAAGGCAAAACAAAAACTAAAAGTAAGGCAAATCCAAAGGCGGTAGAAATGTTCTCCTTATAACTATTAATTGCTTCTTTAAAAATCATTCAAAAAACCTATTAAATTATGATTGAAAGAGATTAAAAAAGTTTCAATCAAACAAGACCTTTCCTTTTAAATAAAGAGTAAAAGCTTCAGAAATTTGAATGTTTACGAACTTTCCAAGTAAATTTTTGTCAATTATGACTTGCTTGTAATTAAAACTTCTTCCAATAAAAGTATTATTTTTACCCTTATCTGAAACAAAAACACGCTCTTTTAGACCAACTAATTTTTTATTTTCCTCAAAACAAACTTTTCTACATAAAGTAGTTAGTTTTCTACTGCGTTCTTTTTTTACACTTCCACTTATTTGCTCTTTCATTTTTTCTGCATCGGTACCAGGTCTTGCACCAAACCGAGAAATATTAAAAATATTAGGAGTTGTCTTTTCAACAAGAGAAACAGTTTCTAAAAATTCCTCATTTGTTTCTGAAGGAAACCCAACAATAAAATCATTTGCAATGGAAACATTAGGAATATCTTTCCTTAATTTTTTAACTAATTCAATATAATCAGAAGACGTATAAGTTCGCCTCATTAATTTAAGAATTCTGTCTGAACCTGATTGAACTGGCAAATGGAGAAAATTATAAAGTCTAGAATCTTTGAATAAAGGAATTAATTCTGAATAAATTCTTTTCAAATGATGAGGATTCATCATTCCTATTCTTATTCTATATTCTCCTTCGACTTTTAATAATTCTTTAATTAACTCAGGTAAAGATGTATTAATATCCAATCCATATGCGCCAGTATCTTGTCCGGTTAACCAAAATTCTTTTGTTTCATTAAGTGAAGAAACAAATTGGTTTTTTATTTCTTTAATTGAAAAACTTTTGATTTTTCCTCTTGCAAATTTTGTAGCACAAAAAGAACAATTATTTGTACAACCACTACAAATTGGAATTATTGTAACAAATTTATTATAACGAACTCTATCTACTTCAGGAGAAAATTCTTGTTTTTTGATTTTGAGAACTTTTGAAAGTTTTTCAAGGTCTGGACCAATTAAAATAATTTTTTCAGAAATCCTGTTAACTTTTTCAGGGGAAATTTTTGACAAACAACCAAAAACAATCAAAATAGAATTATTTTTTTCAGAAATTTCATTTAATTCTTTTATTCGCCTAAGCATGTTTAATTCTGTTTGTTCTTTTACTGCACAAGTATTAATTACAATAAAATCCGCGTCTTTTTCACTAGACAAAGAAAATCCATTTTTTATTGCATGCCCTTTAATTTCTTCGGTTTCGGCAAAATTCATAGAACAACCGTAACCTTCAACAAAAATATTCAAACAAACACTACTCCAAAAAATAAGTAATTATTGGCTTTCAAAATATTCAGTAACTACTCTTGTAGCCCAACCAAAAATTCCACCAATAATAAAGAAAATATATTCAGATTTAAGAAACCTGTCAAAAACATTAAGATTAAACGCAGAAAGTTCTACTCCTGAAAGAGTTGCTTGATTTGCAAAATACCAATTAATTGCTACAAAAAATGCAAAATAACCCCCAATAGCAAAAATAACTGGAAAAGAATACACAAAAGTATCTCCAAACCCTAGTTCTTTTTTCAACCAAGGAATAAGCAAATAAATAAAGAAAA
>CAZHFT010000182.1:0-1820 GCA_964531875.1 uncultured archaeon
TGAATTCATGTCTTGGGAAAAATGGAAGGAAATTTTTTTAGATGAAGCTAAAGAACAACTAAAAACCGCGCCAAAAATTTCCCCTGTTCATAAAATAGATCATTTATTGAGAGTTTGGAGTAACGCAAAATTGCTTTGTGAAAAATTAAACGGAGATTTAGACGTAATGGTTGCATCTGTTTTTCTTCATGATTTAGGTAGGCATTATGGTCTTGAAATACACGGAGAAAAATCAGCAGAACTTGCAAAGCCAATACTTGAAAAAAATAATTTTCCTGAAGAAAAAATCCCCCTTATTTTAGAAACAATTTCACAACATGATTACAATTTTCCTTCTGAAAAAAGAATTCTTTTAGAATCAAAAATATTATATGATTGTGATAAAATGGACGCGTTTGGAGTTGTTGGCGTTTATAGACACATAATTTTTTACCTTGAAAAAAAACAAAGTTCAATAACTGAAATTTTATCTTTGCTCGAAAAAAGATTTGAAGGATTAGTTCTTAGTGAAAGTAAAGAACTTGCAAAATATGATTATAATTATATAATAGATTTTTTTAATAAGTTAAAAAAAGAATTAGATAAGGAGTAATCAAAATGAAACTAACGCAAGAAGAACAAGAAATGCTTGAAGGAAAACAAGGAAATGCTGTAAAAAAAGCAATGGAAATACTAACTGCATTAGGAGATATTTATGGTGCAAAAAAAATGATTGATGTTACAAGCGTTCAAATCGCAGGCGTAAGTTATGATAATTTAGGCGATGCTGGTTTGGAGTTTCTCGCAGAAATGGCAAAAGATGGAAAAACAAGAGTTCTAACCACTTTAAACCCTGCAGGAATGGATTTAGAAAATTGGCAAACCCTAGGGATTTCTCCAGAATTTGCAGAAAAACAAAAAAAAGTAATTGAAGCATTCAAAGAGATGGATGTAATAACCACTTGTACTTGTACTCCTTATTTTATTGGAAATTCTCCAAGATTTGGAGAACACATTGCATGGAGTGAATCAAGTGCAGTAGCATTTGGAAACTCTGTACTTGGCGCAAAAACAAATCGAGAGGGTGGACCAAGTGCACTTGCTTCTGCCTTAACAGGAAAAACTCCAGAGTATGGATTACACTTAGAAGAAAACAGACAAGCACAAGTAATTGTTCAAGTGAACTCAGAATTAAAAGGAATAACCGATTTTGGTGCACTTGCAAAAGTAATTGGAGAAAGAATTAAAAACAAAATTCCGTTCATACGAGGAATAAAAAAAGCATCAATTGAAGAACTAAAAAGTTTTTCAGCATCAATTGCAACATATGGAGGAACTGCATTATTTCATATGGAAGGAATCACTCCCAACAAAACAATAATTCCTCAAGAAAAAATTACGATTGAAGAAAAAGAAATAATTCAAGCAAACAAAGAACTTAATGACGATTCCGAAGTTGACATTGTTTCAATTGGTTGCCCTCATTGTTCAATAAAAGAAATACAACAACTAGCCAAACTTCTGAACGGGAAGAAAGTAAAAAAAGAATTTTGGATTTGTGTGGCAAGACCAATCAAAAAAATTGCTGACCAAATGGGTTACTCAAAAATAATCGAAGACTCCGGAGCAAAATTCGCATGCGATACTTGTATGGTGGTAGCACCAATAAAAGGAAAATTCAAATGCTTAGCAACAAATTCTGCAAAATCAGTTTATTACGCAAGAGCAAAAAACAAGTTTAAAACAGTTTACAAAAACCTAGAAGAATGCGTAGAAATTTCTCTGAGAGAGGCGATTTAAAATGGAATTAAAAGGAAGAAAAATATTCAAAGGAAAAGTAA
>CAZHFT010000183.1:0-1805 GCA_964531875.1 uncultured archaeon
TTTATGGCAAAAAAATACCTGCAAACATGCCTTTAAGAATTGCACTTAAATCTGCTTTACTTCCTTTTCAAGAAGCGGGGTTCGAAGTTTCCTTTGTTAAAAAATTAAAACCTGGAGAATTAGGAACTGCTAGTTGTATTCATAATGGTAAAAATCCAAATTCCGATGCATTATTATTTTCTTTTAAACGGCCTAAAAACAAAGATATTCCTCTTGAAGCACCTAAAACAAACACCATTTTTATTGTTGATCCAACAGGAAGAATTGAACCTAAAACTCTAAGAGTAGGCTAATTTAATAAAATAAAGCTAATTTTTATTAACCTAAATGAAAGTTATATTTACATGGTTAATATTCGAAAAAGGCCTCTTGTAGTGCATCTAGGAAATGTTGGAGAAAATAGCGCAAAAAGAACACGTGCTTTTGCTTCAAGATTTAAAACACTGGATTTTTTAGGTATTGATTTAGCAAACGTAAAAAGAACACGAAAAAATTGGCGTCAAGTACAAACTGAATTTATTGAAGGATTAAGTAAATTAGAAGATAATTCTGCAAGTATGATTACTTCAAATATGGCACTCGGGTATTATGATAAAACAGGTAAACAAGTTTTAGAACCTGAAAAAAGCCATGTGAGTAGAGTAAGAGAAACAATAGAAACCTGTCGAAGAAAGCTTAGACCCAATGGAAAGCTTAGAATACTTGCTGACGCAGAGTTAGTTTATGACCTTTTATTGCCTGCGATGAATGGAATTTTTGAATCTCAAAAATTAAAAGTACGATTATTAAAAGAAAGCGAATACGAAAAAACAAATTGGTTAAAACAAGCTAAAAAAGAATTAGTACCAGTATATGAAATTTTGGCACAAAAATAAATAGTTAAAATAAATTATTAGTTTCTTTTTTTAAACAATTTAAATCTTTTGGAATTTAAAGATAATATGAAAATAATTTTATGTCGACACGGTAGAACCGATTTTAATAATGAAAAACGCTATCAAGGCAAAATAGAAACACACATCAACGAAGAAGGAAAAAAGCAAGCCGAAGCAATTGCGGATTATTTAAAAGATTTTGAGTTTGATTATGTTTTTTCTTCTCCAAGAAAAAGGTGTTTAGAAACTGCAGAAATAATTTTAAAAAATCATGAAGTTGACTTAAAAATTAAAGAAGAGCTTGGCGAAGTGAATTATGGTTTTTTTGAAGGAAAAAGCGTAGAAGAAATTAATGAAAAATTAAATGAACATTGGGAAGAAAGAATAAACAAAAAATACGATTTTGTTCCTGAAGGCGGAGAAAGTTACAAGGAAATTGATGAAAAACGAGTAAAACCTCTTCTTGATGAATTTAAAGAAAAGTATTATTCAAGAACAATTCTTATTGTTACTCATCAAGGCACAGGAAGGCTTTTTTTAGGAAATACCTTTGGCGCATTACCTAACGAAAAAATGGAAATAGACTTACCTAATGAAGTAATTTATTTCATTGAATTCCGGCCACATAAAACAGAAATTTCTTATTATAATACAAAAACAAAAGAAATGAAAAAAGGGCTTTTGAAAAGAAAAAAATAAGGACAATCAAAAGCATTTAAATACTTTCAGTAACGTAATATTAGTGATTTCATGGTTAGAAGGGATCTACTTTGGCTGTTTTCAAAATAAAATAACTAATTATAGGAACGCCATTTATTCTAGTTTTATAAAATTCAATTTAACCTATTCATGGCGCTAGCCATGAGGCTAAATCATTGGTAACTTATTTGTGAACGCATATAAATAAGTCCTATCAAACCAAAGTATTCT
>CAZHFT010000184.1:0-1804 GCA_964531875.1 uncultured archaeon
CAACAACAACGACAATTGTTGGGTCGGTTCATCGTGGAAAAGAAAATGAAAGAAAACCTATTGTTGAAATCGCTGCAGCCCACGGAATTCCTTATGCAGCATCAGCTTCAGTTGCATATTTTGCTGACCTTGAAATGAAATTAAAAAAAGCAAAAGAAATCAAAGGTCCAAGTTTTATTGTAATTGATGCGCCTTGTTGTCTTGGACAAGGATTTGATGGAAGTATGACTATGAACGTAGCAAAACTTTCTGTTGAAACTCATTCTAGGTTTCTTTTTGAAGTTGAAAATGGAGAGTATAAATTAAATCTTAATCAAACAAATCCTAAACCAGTTTTAGAATATTTGAAACTTCAAAAAAGATTTAAACATCTTGATGAAGCTCAACTTAAACATATTCAAGAACAAGCAGATTCAAATTATAAAAGAATGCTTAAAAAATGCAATATTGCAAAAAATTAAGCATTTCTTTTTTTTCTTTTTCTTTTTATTTTTTTTGGAGTATACGTTTTCTTATGAATGAAAAACATGGAGTTACAGGAGTAATTTTTGATGAGCAAGAAGGAAAAAGATTTTTTCTTGTTTTACACAGAGTTCTCAATTGGACTGGTTGGGAATTTGTTAAAGGCGGAATTGATGCGGGAGAACACGCTGAAAAAGCAGTTCTTCGAGAAATAGATGAAGAAGCTGGACTTGAAAAAGTTTCAATAATTCATGAGTTTCCTAAAAAGTTTTCTTGGACTTCAAAAGATACGCGGTATGTTTACATTCCTTTTATTTTGAAAGGGGATATGAGTGAAAAAGTTAATATTGAACAAGAAATAATTGAGCATGATGATTTTAAATGGGTAGAAGAAAAAGAAGTAGAGCAATTATTAACTCATGTTGATAATAAAAAAATTTTTAAAGAAACAATTACTTTTTTAAATTATCAAAAAATAAGAAGAATTAAAGCAATTATTTTTGGAAACGTTCAAGGGGTTTGTTTTAGGCTTTACACAAAAAAAATTGCAGAATCCCTTGAGTTAACGGGGGTTGTAAAAAATAATCCAGATGGTTCTGTTGAAACACTAGTTGAGGGTTCAGAAGAAAAACTAAAACAATTTATCGAATTGTTAAATAAGGGTCCGTCTCTTTCAAATGTTTCAAAGGTAGATGTTAGTTGGAGAGAATCAATTAATGAGTTTAATGAATTTAAAGTTCAATAGTTGGAGGAATTGGAATGGAAGAAAAAAACCCTTTTTTAATTGCACAAAAACAGTTTGTAAAAGTAGCAAATGAAATTAATTTAGAACAAGATTTAATTGAGTATTTGAAAGAACCTGAAAAAATAATGGTGGCTAATATTCCTATTCCTATTGAGCATAATGGAATAAAAATGTTTAAAGGTTACCGAAGTCAACATTCTCATGCACTTGGTCCAACAAAAGGAGGGATTCGTTTTCATCCTAATGTTACTATTGATGAAATAAAAGCATTGAGTATGTGGATGACTTGGAAATGTGCAGTAATCAATATTCCTTATGGTGGTGCAAAGGGAGGAGTAATAGTAAATCCTAAAGAATTATCTTCTCACGAAATTGAGCATCTTTCTCGAGGGTATATTAGAGCGTTTGCTCGTTTTATTGGCCCAAATTTAGATATTCCTGCACCTGATGTTAATACTAATCCTAAAATAATGGCTTGGATGATGGATGAATATGAAAAAATAATTGGAGAACATGCGCCTGGAGTTGTAACTGGAAAACCAGTAGATTTAATGGGGTCATTAGGACGAGAAGATTCAACTTCGCTTGGAGGATTTT
>CAZHFT010000185.1:0-1794 GCA_964531875.1 uncultured archaeon
CAACAAATGGTTCTTTGTAGTAACAGACGCAAATCTCAAAAACGATTATCAAAAATATGCTGAAACGCTTACGAGAACAGAAATCAAAAAAACGATAAAAGAAATATTTAACTAAAAAAAGTTTGTTCAACCAATTAGTTTAATGAAAATAAAGAATACTTTTTTATATTCCGATTTCCTTCGTTGAAGATAATGAATTTTTATATTTTATTCGAGTTTTTTTGGCTTTTTGCATTCATTCTCGCATTTTGGCATTGCTCTAAAAAGAAATCAATTGCAAACGCGCTAATTTTTTTAGTTCCTGCTTTTGTTTGGGGTTATCTTGCAGAATTTACGGGAGTATATTTATGGAAAATTTATGAATACCCTGTTAATTACATTATGATTTTGTTTGGTATTCCGCTTGGAATTGCTTTTGGTTGGGCGACAATTATATATTTTGGATATTACATAACAACAAAATATATACGAGTTAAACAAAGATTAGCTCTTGATATTGATTCTGCATTAATTTCAACTTTATTCGATTTTATTATCCTTGAACCATTAGCATTAGTATACCAATTTTGGATATGGAAACAAAACGATTTTTGGTTTGGTGCACCATTATTCAATTTTATTGGTTGGTTCTTAGTAATAACGATTTACTTACTAACTTACCAATACATTTCAAAAAAATACGTGAACAAACAACAACAAGCAATTTACTTTAGTTTAGCTTTGATTCCTGCGTTCGTTATTTTACAATTAGCAACGTGTGTTTACTTGAGTCTTTTTGGTTGGTTCTAAAAAAAAGTGAATTATTTTCTTTTTTTTATTTTAAAATTAAATCGTGAATCGCTTTTGGCTAAAAGTTGAATGACTTCTTCTAATGATTCACAATTACTTAAATCAAAGTATTTATGGGAAAACCCCTGTACTTCAAGATTTTTGATAAATTTTTTTAACCCGTTTAAATACTTTTCTTTGGGCATTGGCGGAATAACAATGCTAACAGTTTCAGTAATGTGCTTTGAAAAAGAAGCCCCTTCGATTAATCCGTCTTTATTTAGTTTAGTTCTTTGATAAATGGATATCTCTTGTTCTGGTGATTCAAAGATATGCATGTCATAATATCTTTCGTCTTCATCATAATTTATTATAAATCCTTCTTTGAACTTTTTTTCAAAATCATCAATCATAACAATATTATTATTTGAAAAAGAATTTTTAATTAGATGTTTTATTTTTTAGTTAAATCGAATTATTTTCCAAAACGTCTATTTTTAAGATTATAATTTTTTAAAATTTCGTCTAAAGCTTCTGAAGTTAATTCAGGATAAAACTTTTCAATAAAAACAAGTTCTGCATATTTTGAAGGAAAAATTGGACAACCAGATAATCTAACTTCTCCGCCAGTTCTAATGATTAAATCAATAGGCGTTTTAATCAACAAGTTTTTTTTCAAATCAGATTCAGAAAAATCTTTTAATTTAGAAACTTTTTTAGTTGCTTCGAAAATTTCCCATTCTGAATCATACGCGACAAGAAGATTCAAAATACCATTTTTATTATTCTTAGTTTTATTTTCTAATTCCTTAGCCTTGTTAACATAATTTTTAGGAAGTAAACTCAAGTCGCCAATAAAATTAAACTTAATGTGTTTTGTTAAAGCTGGATTTCTAAGCCAATTATCATAAGCGTCAATTTGAGCATCAAAAATCGGGTTTAACTCCTTCTTTGTTCTTTGCAAAACATTATCTCGTGAAATCGCGAAAAAACTCATTTCACTAATTTTCTTTTCAATAATCAAAT
>CAZHFT010000186.1:0-1777 GCA_964531875.1 uncultured archaeon
TAGGGTAGTCAATAAAATAACCATTTTTTTTATCTTGTACTGTAATTGAGTGTCCTTCATTGTATTGTACTAGGGGAATTGTTCCAGAGGCCATTGCTTCAACGATGGTAAGGCCAAATCCTTCATATTGGGAAGCTGAAACAAAGTATTCTGAATTTGCGTAAAGTTCTTTAGTTTCTTCATTAAGTGGGTTTATTACAAAACTAACATTATTTTCAAGTCCTAAATCACTAACTTTTTGTTTGTAAGAATAAAGCAGATTTTCCCAGTCTGTTCCAGCAATTATAAGTGTAAATTTTTTATTTTTCTTTTTTAATTCAGCAAAAGTAGTTAGTAAAAAAGGAATTTGTTTATTTTTTGAAAATCTCCCCAAATAAAGAAAAGTGTTTTTTTGTTTTTTTCTTGTTTTAAATTTAGAAGTATTTACTCCATTTTCAATCAAAACTAAATTATTGCAAATTGGTTTGAATAATTCATAATCATTTTTACTTACTGCAATTACATTATTAGCAAATCTAAGGCGGATTTTTTGAAAGAAATAAAAATAAATTTTTTTCAAAAACCCTAATTTTTGGGTGTGAAAAATTCCTCCATGAGTAGAAATAATTATTGGTTTTTTTTGAAATATTTTTGTTGCAATTAAAAAATCAGAAAAAAATCCAATTCCGTGAACATGAATAATGTCTGAATTTTTTATTTTGTCAAATATGGATAATGCAAGTTTATAATATTTTAAATCAATATAAGAAATTCTTTCAATTTGAATTTTGTTAAATATTTCTTTTTCTTTTAATTTATTTTTTGAGTTTGCACAAGTGTTTAAACAAACTACTTTTACAATATTTTTTTTTCCAACGAGTTTTTCGCTTATGTCTTCAACAATTCGTTCCATTCCCCCTAAGCAAGGGTAAAAATGATTTACTACTTGAACAATTTTCATTTGAATACCTTCTGTTTTATCATTCCAAAAAATAAACCTAATTGAAAGGCAATTGTTCTAAGCGGAATAATTATAATTGATGCAAGTGAAACAATTTTGTCTTTATTCCAAGAGTAAAAAGTAAATTGAAGAGTACTTAATAATCCTAATCCTGCGATTAAAGTAGATGCGCCTACTGAAAGTGCTGCAAGTTCAATTTGTCCAAACCAAAGTAAAGGGATTGAAACTAAAAGAAAAACTATTCCTGCATACCCCGCAATAATTTGAAATTTTATCCATGGAGTAGTGTATGAATCTTTAATGATTTTATCTTGGTGTTTTGAATAAAGATTTACTCTATAAAACGCTCTGAAAAATTTTATTTTTAAATAGTTAAACAAATTATCTGGGTGCAGATGATAAACAATTGCATTGGGATTAAACACAAGTTTTTTTCCTTTTTTTGCAAGCTTGTAACTTAATTCAGGGTCTTCCCCAGATGCTTTTGGAAAAGATTCATCAAATCCTTGTGCTTCAAAAAAATCTGTTCTTTTATATGCTGCAGAATAGCTTCCTACCCAATCAAGTTCTTTTGAATTAGTCATTCTTTCATAACGTTCTTCAATTTCGATTTGATTAAATCTTGCAGTTATTGATTTTTGATTAGTTTTATATGCTCCCTGTACTCCCACAACTTCTTTGTTTTTGAATGGTTTTATCATTTCAGATAACCAATTTTTTTCAGGAATACAATCCGCATCAGTAAAAATAAGGATTTCTCCATTGGATTCTTTTGCGCCTAAATTTCTTGCTTTTGCAGGTCCGGAATTTTTTTGCCTGAAAACAATTGCTCCAAGT
>CAZHFT010000187.1:0-1728 GCA_964531875.1 uncultured archaeon
TTTACATTCTATTCTTATTTTTGATTCAGCAATTCCTTTTGTTTTCACTTCTTTCGAATCAATTGAGTTCAATCCAACTTCTTCAAGTTGATTAGCTCCGTGAATTGCTTCAAGGTTTATTGCTTTTTGTCCAAAATCTTTGCTAATAAAATTAATTACAAATTCTTTTTCTTTTTCAGCATTTTTTTGTGTTCTTTTTACTCCACGTCCGCCTATGCCAATCATTGCCATTGGGGGGCTGAATGAAAAAGGAAAAACCCATGAGTAAGGTGAAGCATTAACTGAGTCATCTTCATTCATTGTGGAAATTAGTGCGCAAATTCTTGGCGATAATAAAGTTCTTGCTTTTTGTGGTTCTATGTTCATTTCACTCACTAAACTCTTCTTCGTATGGAGTATGTTTATTTATTTCTCCTCTCAAATTTTGTCCAATAAGTTTTTTTACTTGTTCTGATTTGTAATTCCCAAGCAACCAAGCTAATTTTACGAATGCGGTTTCTGCGTGCATGTCTTCTCCAGAAATAACTCCTTGTGCAACTAAATCAGTTCCTTTATCGTACACGTGCATGTGAACTCTTCCATTGATTGTTTGCGTGGTCATCACAATAACACAACCCGAATCATTCATTTTTTTTATTATTGGGAAAAACTTTTCGTGTATTTTTAGTGTTCCGTCTGGGTTATGCCCGGGAGTATGCCCTAAGCCAGTTCCTTCAATCACAAGTCCTTTGTACTTATTTTTTAAAAAGAATTCAAATTCTTCTGGAAACATATTAATATGAATTTTCATGAACCCTGTTTTTTCCTCAAACTTAGGTTTCAAAACTATTTTTTCCTTACTTTTCCTAGAGTAATCTTTTTTTATAAATTCGATTTCTTTTGTTTTGTAATCCACTAATGCTATTGGAGTATCATTAATTGCTTGAAATGCATCTCTTCGTGAAGAATGCATTTTTCTTGTTTTGCAAGCAGGTAAAATTATACATTTATTATCATTTGAATTTGCGTGCATACAAATTCCTACTCCTGCAAAATCTGTTTTTGTTACAAATTCAGTTGCACATATTAAATTCATTGCAGCATCACTTGAACCTCTATCTGAGCTTCTTTGTGCTCCTACAAATATTACCGGGATTGGACATTCTTCCAGAACAAACCCCATTGCTGCTGATGCAACAGCCATGTTGTCTGTTCCCATCCCAAGAATAATTCCTTCTGCGCCATCTTCATAAGCTTTTTTTATTGCTTTTCCAATTTTTTCAAAATGTGAAAATCTAAGGTCATCACTCCACATGTTACTAATTAGTTTTGATGAAAAGTTTGCAATTTTTAATAATTCTGGAAACATTGTTAATAAGTCTTTTGGATTAAATGAAGAGTATACTGCGCCTGTTCTATAATCAACTCGAGAAGCAATTGTTCCTCCTGTGTGCAAAATTGCTATTGTGGGTAAGTCTTTTGTGTGTTTCATTTCTGTATTTTTTGCTTTTGCAAGTTTTTTTGTTCCTTCAATTTTTTCTATTTTTGTTTTTTCATTAATTTTAATTCCAACATTATAACCTGAATCCATTTTTAATCTAATTATATCTTTTTCTTTTCCTGATGAGGGCATTATGCTTCCGACATATTTTTCATTTTGATTAAGTATTTTTACAATTTGTCCTTCACTTATATTATTTTTTTTTAAAAATTTTTCAGTGTCCATTTAATCAGTCCCTCATTTTAGTT
>CAZHFT010000188.1:0-1701 GCA_964531875.1 uncultured archaeon
CAAGGAGATCACACAAAAAAAGCCAAAGAAACCTTGATGAAGCTAGGTTTTGAGGGAGAATCAATAGACTAAAATGACAGAAAAAAAACAAATTAAAATGACAGAAAAAAAAATTGACAAAAAAATGGCACCTAAAGGTATACCTTCAAAAGAAGGCGAAGGAAACAAATTGGTAGTTGGAACTTGTACAGATGTTGATTGTCCAGTTCATGGGAAATTAAAAACAAGAGGAAAAGTGTTCAAGGGGACAGTAACCAGTAAACACCATAAAAGAATTGCAATTGAATTAGAAAGATTAGTTTACATTCGTAAATATGAACGTTACGCAAAATCAAGAACAAAAATTCACGCAAGACTTCCAACTTGTATGGAAAAATCAGTTAACATTGGAGATCTAATAAAAATTCAAGAATGTCGACCTTTGAGCAAGATAATTCATTTCGTGGTTATCGATAAATTAAATGCTGGAGAAAATAAAAAATGAAAGCAGTAAGTGCAAGAACAACAGCAGCATTAAATCTCGGTGCAAAAATGATTTCAACCGATAACAGTGGAGCTAAAATTGTAAAAATAGTTTCAGTAAAACACGGGAAAGGAAAAAAAGGAAAACAAGGTTGTGCAAAAATTGCTGATTGGGTTAAAGTCGCTGTAAAGAAAGGAACTCCAGAAATGAAGGGAAAAGTTTTCGACGCTGTAGTTGTAAGGCAAAAAAAATCCTGGAGAAGATTGAGTGGAGAAAGAGTGGCATTTGAAGATAATGCAGTAGCAATTTTAAAAGACGACAAAGGAAATCCGAAGGGAACTCAAATTAAAGGACCCGTATCAAAGGAGGTATTGGAGCGATGGCCATCAGTGGCAAAAATCGCTTCGGTGGTATACTAAAATGAAAGAATTTTCAACTAAATGGATTGGAAGTAAAAAACCAAAGAAACAAAGAAAGTATGTAGCAAAAGCACCACTTCATAGAAAAAGAAAATTATTGAGTGTAAACCTATCAAAAGAATTACGAGAAAAACATAACACAAGAAATATTGAAATAAGAAAAGATGACAAAGTTAAAATTATGCGAGGAAAATACAAAGGAAAAGAAGGAAAAATTATCCTAGTAAAAACAAAATTGTTAAAAATTTATATTGAAGGAATTCAAACAAAAAAACAAGATGGTTCAAAAGTTAATGTTCCACTAAGAGCATCAAACTTACAAATAGTTGAATTATATTTAGATGACAAAAAAAGAATGTCAAAAAAAACGGTGGTTAAAACTACGCCCAGCGAAGAAAAAAACCAAACACCTAAAAAGGAAAACAAATCAGTAACTAAGGAGATAAAGAAAGAATGAAAGCCCATTTAAAGAGACAAAAAGTGCCAAAAACTTGGCCAATTGCAAGAAAAGGAAAGACTTTTGTAGTGAAAAGCAAATCAAAAGGAATTCCATTATTAGTTGCAATCAGAGATATGTTAAAATTAGCTCAAAATAAAAAAGAAGTAAAACAAGCAATTCACAAAAAACAACTTATGATCTCAGGAAAGATCGCGAGGGACGAAAAAACAAGTTTAGAATTATTTGACATATTGACAATAATTCCTGCGAAAGAAAATTATCAATTAGTTTTTTCAAAATTCGGGAAATATGATCTGGAGAAAATAGATGAAAAAGATACAAAAACAAAAGTTTCTAAAATTATTGGAAAAAAAGCACTT
>CAZHFT010000189.1:0-1699 GCA_964531875.1 uncultured archaeon
TTTTTATTATTTTTCTTTATTTTTTTTAATTTTTCAATTACTTCTTTTTCTTCTTTTTTTAAATAAAATGAAAAAATTTAAAAATTACTAATGGAAAAACCACACTTGCTTCACCTCTAACAGTAATTGCATTAGCAGTCCCTTTTAATTTTCCCCAAGATTTTGCTTCATCAGTACTTGCACCTGAAGCGGAACCTGAATAGGGACTGGCAGTAGTTATGTAGACTGCATAGTCCATTCCGTCTCTCAAAATACTTGAAAGAATTGCATAGTGTTTTGGAACTCCGCCTCCAAGAACAATACACCCAATTTTTTTAAAATCAAAAAACTGATTAATAATTGTATTCAAATCATTAACACAATCAACTTTGAAATCCTTGTGCTCCATTTGAAAACTTGCTAATTGTATTCCAAGTGCACCATCCATTATTGCAGGGCAATGAATTGGAACATTGTTTTTTGTTGCTTGGTAAAGAATTGAATTTTTGTCTTTAACATTTTTTCCAAGTTCTTGAATAACTTCTCTGCTTGTCCAAACTTTTTTTTCCTTGTACATTTTTTCAAGAATTGGTCTAATTCTTTTTTCAAAATCAATGTATGCATCAGTTGGAATGTAAATATTTCCAACTCTATTAAGTCCTTTTGCAGAAAGTTTTGTATCATTTACATTGTATTCTCCAATAACAAATTTGTTTCCCCAAGCTTTAATGAAATCTTCTTCTATTGACCCAACAGTAGTAATCACAACATCTACAAAATTTTTTTCAATAAGCTGAGCAAAAAGTCCTCGTAATCCACTGGTAACCATATTTGAAGTGAAAGTAAAAACGATTTTTGCATTATCTTTTTTCATTTCTTTAATTACTTCTACTGCTTTTCCAACTTGAATACTTTGAAATCCAAGATGAGCATAATTACCAACTAATTCACTTACTTTCATTCCTTTTTTATATCTAAGATCTTCAATTTTTTCCCAAACTTCTTTCATCAAAACTCACCTCTTCATTACTTGCAAAATTTGTAGTAAAAATATATGCACCTGCATTAAAAAATGCAATTTTATCGCCTTCTTCAACCTGTCCCATTGGCTTGTCTTTAAAATAAACATCAAGTGTACAAGGAGAATTACCAAATACATTATACTCTTTTGTTTTGGTTTGTTCTTTTACTGAAATAGCAGGCAATTTTACTTTTGCGATTTGCGTATCTAAATAAGAATTATAAATTGAAGTATTAATCCAAACATCATTTCCTTTCACAAGCATTACTTCTGCAACAAGAACCACGCAGCTCGCAACAATTAATCTTCCCGGCTCAAGAATCACAGAGTAATCCTTTAACATGGCTAAAGTATTTTTTATTCTATCAATAACCAAAAAACCATCTAACCCACTTTTGTTATATTCTACTGGAAACCCACTTCCAATATTAACAAATTCTATTTCAATTCCTTTTGTTTTTACTTCTTCAATTATTTTTAATGCTTTATCAATATAACTTTGCCAAACAAAAACATCAGTATTTTGAGTTTTTACATAAAACGCTAATCCTACTAATTTTGCTTTAGAAAATTTTTCAGGCAATTTTGGAAGTTCATTTTTTGAAAAAGAAAAAGTATGCTCTTTTGCAATTAAATCAATATCTGCAAGATACTGAATTTCTTTTTCAAGAAGAAAGCCTGCCACACAAGTATCAAAAA
>CAZHFT010000190.1:0-1694 GCA_964531875.1 uncultured archaeon
TACCTAAATAAGTGTTTTTTAAAATTAGTAATTGGAAAGTTCGGGATTTCGAAAACCGCTTAGCTTGGGTTACTCTTTACGCGAGTGAGCCTAATCCCGAACAATCGTTATTTGGTTTCTAATATCTCAACGATTCTCTCTCAACCGTCTCAATCTTTATTGAGGTCTTTCTTATATAAAGGCTTTTCTAAAACTTTAGATAGTTGTAAAGTTATTTACGTGAAAAAATTACTTATTTTTTCTCATATTTTTGATTGAACCAATGATTCCAAAAGTAATGATTAAAATAAATACAATTCTGGATGGGTTTGAAGAGGATTTGCTAAAAAAAATTGCAGTTGTAAAAATAAATAGAAAAAGTAGCATTGCTCCAAACCCAATGTATGAGTTTAATTTTTTTAATTCTGATGAATTTATTTTAATTGGAGTTTTATTTAATTCTTCGATTTTTTTATCGATTTCGTTTAATGAACCCAGTTTATCGTCATAACCATATTTAGCAAATGCATTTACGAATAGGTGAGTTGCATCATTGCTTTTATATTCTTTAGAATAGTTTTCAATTTTTATTGTATTTCCATTGTCTTTGATGGTGTACTGATTAGTATTGTTATATTTTGTTTCTTCGGGTATTTCTCCAAGTAACCGTGACCACCATGACATTTAGGTTCACTTTGCTGGATTTAGTAATTTGGACATTGATTTGTTTTGGTTCATTGTTAATATTGCTTCTCCAAGTAGAGGTGCAATTGAAACTATCTTTATTTTTTTACTTTTTCGTTTAGCTGGAATACTATCAGTTACAATTATTTCTTTAAATACGCTTTTTTCTAGTTTTTCTATTGCGTTTCCTGCAAATACTGCATGAGAAACTAATGCATATACTTCTTTTGCGCCATGGTCAATTACTGCTTGTGCAGCGTTACAAATTGTTCCCCCCGTATTTATTTCATCGTCAATTATTATTGCATTTTTTCCTTTGACTTCTCCAATTAAATGCATTACTTCGCTTTGATTTTGTTTTGGTCTTCTTTTGTCTATTATTGCAAGACTCGCATTTAATCTTTTTGCGTATGCTCTTGCTCTTCTTGAGGAACCTACATCAGGAGAAACAACGACAATATTTTTGAGTTTCTTTTCTAAAACTGATTTTACTAATGTTCCTGAAGCGTATAAGAAATCTGCTCTAATATCAAAGAATCCTTGTATTGGGTCTGCATGCAAATCCATTGTTAAAACAGCGTTTGCTCCTGCAGATTGTAATAATTCAGCTACTAGTTTTGCAGTAATTGGTTCTCGGTCTCTTGCTTTTCTTTCTTGTTTTGCATAACCGTAATAGGGGAGTACACAGGTAATTCTTTCTGCCGCTGCTCTTTTTGCAGCGTCAATCATAATCAGTAATTCCATTAAATTGTCATTTACGGGAGTGCAAGTACTTTGGATTAGGTATACATCTTTTCCTCTTATTGATTCTAAATAATTAACATAAGTTTCACCGTCAGCGAACTTTTTTAATTCCACTTTTCCAAGTGGTTTTTTTAAGTATTTTGAAATTTTTTTTGCTAACTCTGGGTTACTGCTTCCTGAAAAAATAGCCATTTTCATATTAATCACTCCTCAATTAATTATGTGTGTAGGTTTTATATACTTGTTTCTGTTTCCCAAATTTAAACCTTTTCTACCAAAAGTAGTTT
>CAZHFT010000191.1:0-1674 GCA_964531875.1 uncultured archaeon
TGATAATATAATAGTGAGTTATCCTCATAATACAAGTTATGGAGATACAGGAGAATATGAAGTTACTGTTGTTTTATCCACTACAAACAAAAAACTAAATTATGATATTCAAACATTTACTTATTCAGTTGGGAACACGGACCAAACTGGAGTAATTTCTAATTCGATTAGTCAGGGAATTAATGATGTAATTAATCCTACTAACAAGGATGAAAATTCTCCAATTGCGTCTTATGATGAAGTAGTTGATTCTCCTACAGTAAAATTAGTTAAACAATTAGCTCCCCTTGGTTTAATTGCACTTGTTGCAATAGGCATAATTGTTTTTATTATTCAAAAAAAATGATTTCATGAACAAAGCACAAGGAAGTTTAGAATATCTCCTTTTAATTGGCGGAGGAGTTCTTATTGCAGTAATTGTTATTATGTTTCTTTTATCCGCAAGTGATTCAGCTTCAAAAAATGTTCAAGCAACAACAGGGATACTTAGTAATTATCGCCAAGGAATTCAAACTTGTAATGGTCAATTTGAAATTGAAACAATAATGATTACTAATGATGGACTTTCGGTTGAAAATATTGCTATTGCTGAATCTAAAGTTATACGCAAAATAGAACTACTTCAAGTTAACCCAGTTAACCATTTTGATCAGGATTATTCAGTTCATATTGATGGTTCAAATATTGGAACTTTAACTGATTCAATAGGTAATACTGAACCACTTTCTTTTGAAGGACTTGCTCAAATAGTTAATCCTGCACAATTTACTTTTAAAATAACCAGCACTCCTAATTTACAAGCACAATTTAATGCATTAATCATTCTTTGTGATGAATAAACAAACTAAATTTAAAACCTTTAGTGGGGTATCTATTATTGTATGCCTGAAGCAAAATTAAAAGTTGAACTAATTGCTTATACTCCTGACCCAGAAAGAACTGTTGCAACTGCAGGACACATGTGTTATGCTGGTGTTTCAGTAGAAGAATTAAAAGAAAAAATAAGTGATGCTAGAATTGAAAAACTTCTTTCACATCTAATTGATTCTGGACATTACTCGGTTTTAGAACATGTTTCATTTACTTTTGCTATTGAAGGAGTATCAAGAGCTTTAACTCATCAACTTGTTAGACATAGAATTGCGTCTTATTCTCAACAAAGTCAAAGATATGTTAATGAAGAAAAAATGGATTTTGTTGTTCCTCCAAAAATCAAGGCAAAAAAAGAATTAGAAGAAAAATACTTTGAGTTTCTTGAAAAAACAAGAGAATTTTATAAAGAATTAATTAAAGAAGATATTCCTAAGGAAGATGCAAGATTTGTTTTACCTAATGCTTGCGAAACACGAATTATTGTTACAATGAATGCAAGAAGCCTTTACAATTTTTTTGAAAAAAGACTTTGCACAAGAGCTCAATGGGAAATAAGAATACTTGCAGTAAAAATGCTTGAAGAAATGAAAAAAGTTTCCCCTTTATTATTTGGAAAAGTTGGTCCTACTTGTGAAAAACTTGGTTATTGTCCAGAACAAAATTGTTGTGGAAGATACCCTACTAAAAAAGAGTTCTTTGAAAATAAAAAAAACTAACTTCTAAATAAAAAAACTAAAACCTAAATAAAAAAAACTATAAGGACTTATAAAAGAGCGTATGTTCCGTATGTAAGTGTCATTC
>CAZHFT010000192.1:0-1665 GCA_964531875.1 uncultured archaeon
GTAGGTGCTGTTAGTGAAAAACGGGTTCATCTTGCTTTGATTAAAGCATTTCCCTCAGTAAGTTTTTTTAAAGCCCATAAAAAAACAGTTGGAACTTTTTTAAATGAAAAATTTCAGAGTTATGCTAAATCTAATTCTTTAAAAATTTCAATGAGTGAAAGAACTCCTGCAGGTAGAAAGTTTTTTGCACGTCCACTTAACCATCACATTCGAAGAAAATGAGTTTATTTTATTATTGCTAATCCCTTTTGAATTTTTTTAATTAAATTAAATGCACCTACTCCTGCTAAAGAACTTGTTTTCGGATTCTTTGATGGTTTTGCTTCTACTTTGATTGTAAATTTTCCGAAATCTCCTTCTGCTTTTATAGTGTGTGTGTTTGCTTGTGCTTTTGGGTCTGAAATTATTTTTACTTTGGTTTTTTCGAAACCAATTCCATTAAGAGAAAGAGTAGCTGAAACATTCACGTTTTTCGGATATGCTTTGCAGGCATTCCTTGCATTTCCTTCGTATAAAACCTTTTCTTCTGTATCGTTTCTTCCAAAACCTCTTGGATTTTTTCTTGATTCGATTTCAATTGAATCTAATTGTTCTCTAACAGCATTAACTCCATCAATTCCAAGGATAGCGCCGGTTGGAATAAATAATTGTGTTTTGTTTTCTTTGCAGAGTTTTCTTACTTTTTCTTCGAATTCTTTTTCAGCTAATGCACTTGAACTCATTATGAAAAAATTTGTTTTTGAAAGAACTTTTTCACCAAATTCTTTCACTGCTTCCATTGAAGCGGCCTCCACTACTAAGTCGGGTTCTTTTTTAAGTAATTCTTCAATAGAATTAACTGTTGTTTTTTCTTTGTCAATATCAAGTATTCCAATTAATTCAAGTGAAGAATCTTCATTAATTTTTTTTTGAATGTATTCTCCAATTGCTCCTGCGCCAATTAAACCAATTTTCATTTTTTTCACTGTTTTTCTTCGTTTGTAAGGATTGCTTCAAGTCTTTCAATTGCATTTATTTTTTTAAGGTATTCTGAAACTATTTTTGGAACAAATTCTTTCCAATTTTCTCCAATAGTCATTTTTTTTCTAATTATTTTTCCATCTATATGTTTTTCATTAGAAGTCATTTTGTTTACTTTTAATCCTCTACCTTCAAATAATTGTTTTACTAATGGGTTGTTTGTGTATACTTCACTAAATTTTGGGGAGTAACTAATTACTTTAGAAACCCACATTGCGTTTTCATTCATGTCTTCTATTGGGACAATAAAACATTTTGCGTAAACATTTGCTTGTTTAAGTGATTCGGAAATCATTTCAATTCTTTCTCCACAAGTAAATGGGTTTTTCATGCTGTGACTTTGTTTTGCTGAACCAACAACAATTATTACTTCGTCCATTTCTTTTAATGCTGAAATAATTGAATTATGGTGCCCTAAGTGATATGGTTGAAATCGCCCAACGAATAGTCCTCTTTTCATTTTGTCACCACCATGTTAAAATCAATTATTTTTGCTTTTTTTGTTAGTTCGCCCATTGAAATAAAATCGGCGTCTGCATTGCTATACTTTGAAATGTTTTTTAGGGTTATTCCTCCGCTTAATTCTATTTGTCCATTAAATCCTTTTTTTCTTAGTTTTTTTATTGTTTCTTTTGCTTTTTTTGG
>CAZHFT010000193.1:0-1661 GCA_964531875.1 uncultured archaeon
ACTATACCAAAAGAACTAGTTGAAAACGCAGACCTAATCAAAATCGATTCAAATTATGAGATTATAGAAAAAGACCCTGTTATAAAATTCATATTTGGAAACTTTGAAGCAGGCGAGGAAAAAAGTGTTTACTATGATTTTAATTCATCAGAAATAGCCGAATTCACAGAATCTTTTGAAAGCATGGAAAACCCAGGCATTACAATAAAAATAGCTCCTGAAGACTCCTGCTTCGAAATAATTTGCAATGACGCTAACCCATGCACATTCGACTATTGTGTAAATGGTAATTGTGAATTTGACAACAAAGAAAACGGAACCGCTTGCAACAACAACATGGAATGCCAACAAGGAAAATGCATAAAAAAACAATTACCCCTAGAAAAAAATGAAACAAAAGAACAAGAAAAACCATTCGATTTAATACCAATAATAGCAATTACTTTAATTTTAGTAATACTTGGAACAATAATAATTGGAATAGGATATTACTACTTTTTACAAAGAAAAAAATCACCACTAGAAAAAATGGGAAATTAAACACCTAACTTTCAACTAAGAAAGATTTAGTAATTAAACAAGATTAAAACCTTGGGTTCTTTTCAAACAAACTCTTGATACTTGCACTAGTAATTTCAATAGGATTACAATTACTATTACTTTACAACCCCATTGAAAGCATTATTCCATTAAGCACTTGGTTTGGAGTAGTTTCATTAAGCTTAAGCGACTGGGGAGTAATCGCAATAGGCGGAATAATCGCTTATGTTTCAAGTATTAGTTTAACAAAACTAGCAAACAAACCAGTTGTTACAAATTAAAACACAAATTAATTAGATATAATTTTTAATAATTAGTTTTTCTCAATATTTATATGTTTAAATTTCTTAAGCCCTTTAGCGTAATCTTCTACTATTTGCCCTTGTCCTTTCAATAAATATTTATAAGTTGTTAATGCTTCCATTCCACTTGGACCACGAGCATGAATTTTGCCTGTTGAAATCCCAAGTTCTGCTCCTTTACCATATCTATAACCATCAGCAAATCGCGTTGAAGCATTCCAAAAAACACTAGAAGAATCTACCTTTTGTAAAAAATTATTAGCAGTTTCTTTATTTTCAGTTATTATGCCATCAGTGTGCTTTGAACCAAATGTATTAATATGATTTATTGCTTCACTAACACCCTTAACCACTTTAACAGATAAAATTAAGTCATTATATTCTGTTTTCCACTTCTTTTCACTTGCTTTTTTTACATCAAAATTTTTATAAAGAATTCCAAAAGATATTTTATCACATCTTAATTCTACGTTCCCATTTAATTTTTTTGCAAATTTTAATAAAAAATTATTTGCAATAGATTCATGAACTAAAATAGTTTCCATTGCATTACATGCTGCAGGATACTGACACTTTGCATCAATACAAATATTTATTGCAGTATCAATGTCTGCTTTTTCATCAATGTACTCATGACAAACTCCAGATGAATGACCTAATACAGGAATAGAAGAATTTTGTTGAATAAATTTTACAAACTCATTACTTCCCCTTGGAATAATCAAATCAACAAACTCACTTAAAGAAAGAAGCTCTTGCACATCTTTTCTTGAATCCAATAATTGCCGGTCTAGCAATGGCCCTTAGTTCTGTGTCTGT
>CAZHFT010000194.1:0-1656 GCA_964531875.1 uncultured archaeon
TGATGACGGTTCAACTAATGGTTTTTTTGCAATAACAAAAAAAAATAAATTAGAAGAATTATTTAGGGGAACAAATAATTTAGCCGATATTGAAATTAGATTAACTGAACAAGTAGTAGATGAAATTATTCTTTCTGAAAATCCTCTTAATGAATTTTTAAATGCTATGAAAAGAGGAAAAATAAAATACAAAGGACTTAATTTTGGTGGCGAAATAAAAGCCGTAACAGTAACTGTTTCAACAACAATAATTGATGTTATTTCTCAAATTCTTGGATTTTTCACTGGTTTTTTTAATTAAAAAAAGAGAATAGTGGAACTTTAGGAGTTCCGATAAAAAAAGAAAGTAGTGGAAGCGAAGCGCTTCCGTTAATTTTATTTCTTTAATTTTTCTTTGATTGCTGCTTGTGCGGCAGCTAATCTTGCTATTGGAACTCTAAATGGTGAGCATGAAACATCATTCAAACCAATTCTATGGCAAAACTCAACTGATGAAGGTTCTCCTCCGTGTTCTCCACAAATACCAATTTCTATTTCTGGTTTAACACTTCTTGCCTTTTGGATACATATTTTCATTAACTCTCCAACTCCAGTTTGATCAATTGCTTGGAATGGATCTCTTTCATAAATTCCTTGACTTACATAAAGAGGCAAGAATTTTCCTGCGTCATCTCTTGAAAATCCACATCCCATTTGAGTTAAGTCATTTGTTCCAAAACTTAAGAAATCTGCTTCTTTTGCTATTTCATCTGCAGTAATACATGCTCTGGGCACTTCAATCATTGTTCCAATTTGATAATCAATTTTTCCTTTAACCCCGAGGTTCTCTGCAACTTTTTCAATTATTTTTTTAATATGAGTAAATTCTTTCACATTGCCCACTAAAGGAACTTCAATTCTTGGTAATGGAGTTAATCCTTTTTCTTTTGCTTTCAAAGCCGCTTTAAAAATCGCTTTTGCCTGCATAGCATTAATTTCAGGATAACTAACTCCTAATCTACAACCTCTAAAACCAAGCATTGGATTAAACTCATGCATTCCTGATTCAATTTCTTTAATTTTTTCAGGTTTGATTCCAAGTTCTTTTGCAATTTCATTAATTTCTCCATCTTCTTTTGGCAAAAATTCATGCAAAGGAGGATCCAATAATCTAATAATTATTGGAAGGTTATCCATTACCTCGAACAATCCAAAGAAATCTTTTTCTTGTAATGGCTCCAAATCAAGTAGAGCTTTTTCTCTTTCTTCTTTTGTTTCTGTAAGAATCATTTTTCTAAATTCTTTAATTTTTTCTGCTTCAAAAAACATATGCTCCGTTCTACACAAACCAATTCCTTCTGCTCCAAATTCTTTTGCTCTTAAAGCATCCTTTGGAGTATCCGCATTAGTTTTAACTTTCATTGTTCGAAATTCATCTGCCCAACTCATTAGTTCTGCAAAAGTACCACTTACTTCTGGTTCAACTAATGCAAGTTCGCCTTTGAAAACTTCCCCTGTACTTCCATCAAGAGAAATTAAATCGTTTTCTTTTAAAACAAGGGCTTTGTTTTTAACCCGAAGTTCTTTTTTGTGTTCATCAACAATTATTTCTTCACATCCAGCAACACAACACTTACCCATTCCTCTTGCAACAACAGCAGCATGACTAGTCATTCC
>CAZHFT010000195.1:0-1644 GCA_964531875.1 uncultured archaeon
GTCCAAAGTGAGAGGCTTACCAAAAATGTTCTCAACTTTCCAACCATAGTCATCAAGATTAGAACTTCCATAAACATACAACCTTAATTTGTTCTCGTTCCAAATTATTGTCCCATCTCCAGCTATTAGTCCATAAGCAGCGCCAAGGTTATAGGTTCCACCACTTCCAAAAATTGCTTTCTCTGTGTGAATATTAACTAGATCTCCTTCAACAAGATCGGAGGCCTTTATTTTTTTATGGTTAAAGTAGCACCTTCTGTTTTGAATGCAGATTTTTCAAAAAAAGAATTTTGGTTAAAAGAATTTGAAGAAGCAAAAGTTGATAGAATTCATTGGGATATAATGGATAATAAATATGTTCCAAATAAAGGAATTGCAAAAGAAAAAATTTCTGAATTACGTCCTTTTACAAAGCTTTCTTTTGAATCGCATTTAATGGTTGAAAATCCAGAAGAACTTGTTGAAGAGTTTGCGAGTATGGGAAATAATTCTTTTATTTTTCATATTGAAACAACAAAAAAACCACTTGAATTAATTGAAAAAATTAGAACTACTGGAATGAAAGTTGGAATATGTATAAACAATAAAACTTCAGTAAATGAAGTACTTCCTTTTTTGAATAAAATTGATTTAGTTTTAGTTATGAGTGTTGAAGCAGGTTTTGGTGGTCAAAAATTTAATCATGAATCAATTGAAAAAATTTCAGTATTACGAAATAAAATTGATTCTGAAGAACTTAATTGTGAAATTGAGGTTGATGGTGGAATTAATTCAGAAACTGGCAAAAAAGTTGTTGATGCAGACGCTAATGTTTTAGTTGCAGGAACTGCTGTTTTTAAGCATTCTCAAGGAATTAAATTTGCTATAAATGAGCTTCAAAACCTCTAAGCTAAACCTTTTTTAATCCTATTTCCACTCAATTACTTCATTGAAATAAAATTTTTTTCAATCCAATTTTAGTATTGCGGAGATGGTGGAGTGGTCTAACACGCCAGCCTTGAGAGCTGGTGAGCTCCGGCTCGCGGGGGTTCGAATCCCTCTCTCCGCGTATCTTACTTTTCTTACTTGTAAGATAGGTTTATATTATGTTTTTGCACTCATATTATTGAGGTGATTTTAATGGAAGTTGCAATGACTAGAGTTTCTTCTAAAGGCCAAGTTGTTATTCCTATTGAACTTAGGACAGAAGCAGGGCTTGAAGAAGGCGAAAAGCTTCTTGTTTATGGGGACAAAAAAACAATTATTCTCAAAAAAATTGAGTCCCCAGTAAAAGAATTTGAAAAACTTGTTTCTTTTGGCAAGAAGTTTGCAAAAGCAAAAGGCATTAAAAAAAGTGATGTACTAAATGATTAAAGCAGTAATTGATACTAATGTTTTCCTTTCTGCTTTATTTTGGAACGGCAAACCAAAACAAGTAATTGAATTAGCATTAGAAAAGAAAATTGTTGGAGTTACTGCGCCTGAAATTCTAAGTGAACTTGAAGAAAAATTAATTCTAAAGTTTAAATATCCAAAAAATCAAACCGATTCTTATCTAAAACTAATTATTGAAAACTTTGAAGTAGTAAAACCAAAAATAAAAGTTGACGTTGTTAAAGAAGACTCTGACGTTAATAAAATTATTGATGCTGCATTAGAATCCAA
>CAZHFT010000196.1:0-1629 GCA_964531875.1 uncultured archaeon
GAAAAACACATCGGAGAAAAAACTTCAAGAGAATTTATTGAAGATAAAATTAATTTTACTATTTTGGAACATGGAACTTACAAGCTAAGCGCAATAGCAAAAGAGTATGCACTTGGAGAAGCAATTGAAATTAATTCTGTAGATATTGAAGAAAGCGTTTATGTTTTAAAATTAAAAAAATGTACTCCTTTTACTTGCGGAGTATTAAAAGTAAAAGTAATTGATGAAGACGAACTTATTGTTTCAAATGCAAGAGTTGGATTAATTAATAGTGACACTGGTTTTTTTTGTGAAGAATATGGATTAAAATATTCTAATGCTAAAGGAGAAGCAAAATTTTCTAATCTTTCCACAGGAAATTATAGAATACTTGTTCAAAAATTTCCTTCAGAAACAGAGTCGGATGATTTTGAATTTATTACAGGCGTAGAAAACGAAAAAATAGTAACCTTGTTTATTGGAGAGGGAACAATTGAAGTGGAAGTATTAGACAAAGAAGGTAGCATTATTCCTTTTGGGTTTGCAGAATTTAGAACTGATTTTGAAGTACTTGGAAAAGTTCCATTGAATGCAGAGGGAAAAGGAATTTTGACAACAAAAGCAGATAAAAAAATTTTTGTAACAATAGACGCTGAGGATTACACCTCCTTTACTTCAAAAGCCATTCAAGTATTACCTAATCAAAAAACAACGATTAATGCAATTTTAGAAAAAGAAATTCTTGGAGATGAACCAACTATAGAATTCATTGGTTTATTTGATGAAATTGGAAAAGAAATTAGTGGATTAAGTTCAGGTAAAACTGTTAAAGCAAGATTTAATGTTAAAGTTCCTGTTGAAAACGAGTATGAACAATTAAGTGTTTTTGTAAGAGTAGGAGAAGAAGACCTTGTTGAAAAAGATGAAGTGTATATTAGTTCAATTAATGCACCTGAAACATCAGTTGTAAAAGGAAAAACTTATACCCCTCCAAAAGGAGATGATGAAACCAATTTAACTAACGGAGACGGCAAATGGATTATTTTTACTTGGGAAAAAGAAAAAATTAAACAAGGAATTTATGAAGTTGAAGTAGAATTAAGTGTAAAAGATTCTGTTGTCCCGGGAAAATTTTTACCCCTATATTACAGAATTTTTGCAACAGAAGAAAATGCAAGAGTAATTAGAAATCCCTTTGATGAAGAACTTGGTTATTCTAGCGAATCCCCTTCAAAACAAGGGCTTTATGCAGAAGCATATGAAAAAGGTTTTTATGAAGGAAATATTGAATCATGCGAAGGAGATTTTTGTTATAGTGAAACAATGCTTGATTTGAAAGAAGACATTCTTATTTCAGCACCCTACGATGTTAGAGTTTTTAGTGAATATGATTTAGAGTTTTGGATTACTAATAATTCACCAGTGATACATGATAATGCAGAACTTAGAATAAAAACTTCTTCAAATGGGGTTTTTACAGAAGAAAATATTAAGATAAATTCTTACAAAATAATTAATGCCGATTCTCAAGAATTTTCTTCTACTACCTCAGGATTTGAAATCGCACCTATTTTACTTGGGGACCTACGGCAAAACAAAAACATTAATGCTAAACTTTCTTTGAGGCCAGAGGAACTTGGACAAAGTTCA
>CAZHFT010000197.1:0-1629 GCA_964531875.1 uncultured archaeon
AGAAAAATCAGTAGAAATATTTTCTACTGCAGTTCCTACATGAATTATATCTGCGCCTGAACTAATACAGTCATAAGCGTACTTTTCATTTCTTACGCCGCCTGCAATTAGTAAAGGGATATCGATTAATTTTTTTGTATAAGCAATCATTTCTTTTGTTACTGGTTCTGGAGCGCCTCCACCAGATTCTAAAATAGCGAGTTTTGAACCCATGTATTGTCCAGCTAATGCAGTTACTCCTGCTAAATAAGGTAAATTTCTTGGAATTAATTGTGCTTTTCCTACCCAGCCAACAGCTCTGCCTGGTTCTACTAAAATATAAGAAGTTGGAATTACTTCAATACCTATTTTTTTTATTGGAGCAGCTGAAGCAATTTGAGCTCCACTAATATAGTAAGGATCATTACTATTCAATAAAGACATGAAATACATTGCATCAGCATGCTTGCTTATTGATGCGATGTTTCCAGGAAATAAAATAACTGGTAGAGAACAATTATCTTTTACTTGTAATATTGTAGAATCAAGAATTTCTCCTTGCGCACCTACTGAACCGCCAACAGCAATAGCATCAATTCCTGCTTCTTCTGCCATTTTTCCGATTTTTCCAGCAACTACTGCTTCTTGATTTGGAGGGTCAATTACAGTAAAGCAAAGACCGCCTTTTTCGCTTATTCTTTTCAATATTTGTTTGTAAACCTTGTTTTGCATCATGTAAAATCAACTAATAATGTAACTTCTAAAAGCTATAAAAAGGTTAGTAGAACAGCAAAGACATTTAAATCAAATGCTTTTTTTATTTCAATAATTCTAAAGCAAAATTAAGATTTTCTTTTTGATTAGAATTTAATATTTTTCCATGTCCTGTTAAAAGTAAATCAAAATCGATTTTTTTCAATTTTTCAATACTTTCAATTAATTCTTTTTTATTAGAAGAAATTAAATCGCTTCGCCCTACAGTTCCGTTGAATAATGTGTCTCCTGAAAATAAAATCTTTTTTTTCTCGTCAAAAAAACAAACTCCCCCTTTGGTGTGTCCTGGAGTTTCTATTATTTTTAATTCAAAATCATTAACTTTGAAAACTTGATTTTTAGAAAAGAAATTTACAATCGGGAAAAACTTTTGATTAAATGCACTTGCAACAGTAAAATCGTCATCTTTTAGATTAACTAATTTCCCATCATATTCAGACATAAACATTTTTGCGTTTTTGAAAAGAACTGCTCCGCCAATGTGGTCAGCATGTCCGTGAGTAAATAAAATAGTTGAAATATCTTTAGGAAATAACCCTATTTCTTTTAATTGTACTTTCAAAAACTCAACGTTTGCTTCTAATCCCGCATCAATTAAAATATTTTCTTTCCCTTTAATCAAAAAAACATTAGAACTGTGGGTTTTGGAAATTAAAGCAAAAACATTTTCATGAATTTCTTGAAACATAAAAAACCTTAACAACTTACCTAATAAAAAACAATTATTTACTCCACTGTTCTAACAAATCAATTAATTCTTTATTTTTAATACAAATTAATTCAAAATTAATAAAATTCTTATTTTGGGTTGTTTTTTGAAATTTTTTTTCTAATTCCTTTGCATCTATTTTATGATTCTCATTTATAAAAATTATT
>CAZHFT010000198.1:0-1624 GCA_964531875.1 uncultured archaeon
ATTGAAAAGTTTTGGAAATTAAACAAAAATGTTTTTGTTCCTATTACTAATTCTTGTTGCGATTGTCTTTCTTTTACGAAAATAAATTCTTTTTCAGAACTTGTACTTGATTCTAGGGGAATTTTAGAACCTAAAGAAAAGACATTTGTTTCTTCTGAAGAAATTGATTTGTTTATTGTTCCAGGAATTGCTTTTGATTTTAATGGAAATCGACTTGGTTTTGGTAAAGGATTTTATGATAAGTTTTTTTCAAAAAACTTAATTCAATCAAAAAAAATTGCTCTTGCATTTGAATTTCAAGTGCTTGAAGAACTTCCTTGTGAAGAACATGATGTAAAAATTGACATTATTATTTCTGAAAAAAGTATTCTGATTATTTAAATTTTTTTTTTTGAAAATTAATGTCTAAAGTGTCGTTCGCCGTCTGCTCACGGCGGGAGAGCGTCCATTTTGCTTGTGCTCAACAGGACTTTTAATGTCTAAAGTGTCGTTCGCCAGTAAAGAATAATGAAATGTTTTCTTTTTTTGCTTCTGCAATTACTTCATCATCTTTAATGCTTCCACCTGGTTCTACTACTGCTTTTACCTTATGTTTTGCTGCTAGTTCAATCGAATCTTTGAATGGAAAGAATGCATCTGACGCCAGTATTGAATCTTTACATTTTTCTCCTGCTTGTCTAATCGCAATTTCAGCAGCGCCTACTCTTGAAGTTTGTCCGATTCCAAGTCCAATAGTAGCATTATTTTTAACAAGTAAAATTGCATTGCTTTTCATGTGTTTAATTACTTTCCAAGCAAATTCCATGTCTTTAATTGTTTGAGAATCAGTTTCTACTTCGCTTTTATTTTCCCATTTTTCAGAGCCAATTGTATCTGCATCTTGAACAAGTAAACCGCCATTAACATGCTTAAAATCGAATCCTTTTTGATTCTTTTGCATATTTTTTAACTCTAATACTCTAAGGTTCTTCTTGGTTTTCAGTTCTTCTAATGCGTTAGCATGGTAGCCGGGGGCAATTACAACCTCATTGAAAAAAGCTGTTATCTGCTTTGCTGTTTCCAAATCGCATTCTTTATTAAGCGCGATTATTCCTCCAAATGCACTAGTTGAATCGCACTCAAGTGCTTTTCTAAATGCTTCACTTAAATTTTCATCAATTGCAACTCCGCAAGGATTAGCATGTTTTACTATTACAACCGCGGTTTCATTAAATTCTTTTAATAATTCAAGTGCGCCATTAGTGTCATTGTAATTATTGAAGGATAATTCTTTTCCGTTTAATTGAATCGCATCAACAATTCCATTTCCTTGTTTTAATGGATTAGTGTAAATAGCTGCTTCTTGATGTGGATTTTCGCCATACCTTAAAATATTGCTTTTTTCAAATCCCAGTGAAAGAGTTTTAGAAAATTTTTCTCCTCTAAATTCTTTGTGTAAATAAGTAGCAATTGTCGCATCATAAAATGCAGTGTGTTCAAATGCTTCTAAACAAAGTTCTTTTTTCATTTTTTCACTTAATTCATAATTATTTTCTTTTAAATCGCTAAGGACTTTTTTGTATTGCGTTGGGTCAACTACAACTCCAACACTTTCATGGTTTTTTGCAGCAGCTCTAATTATTGT
>CAZHFT010000199.1:0-1611 GCA_964531875.1 uncultured archaeon
ATTTATTTCCTTACGCAAATTTTTTACAGTTGAACGATATTTTTTAAGTTCAATCGCAAATTTAGGAGCTAAACGCAATTCTTTCTTAATTGCTAAAGAAATCTTTTTTCGGGGAATTTTTTCTTTAGATTTTCTTTTTTTCTTAGTACTTGATTTTTGGTTTAATTTTTTAACTAATGGACGAATTACTTTAACTTTAACTTTTGAAACTAATTTAACTTGTTTTTTTCGTGGATGGCGTTTTAGTTTTGGCTTGATTTTTGGTTTAATTTTAGGTTTAGATACTTTGCGTTTTTGTTTAAGAGGAGTTATTTTTTTTGCAATTGGTTCTTTTATGGTTTTAATTGGAACTGAGACTAATGGAGATGTTGGTTTATTTTTTGGAAATTCGTGGTCTAATTGTTTTGAAAAATCATTTATTGGCTTTGCTTCAGTAGAAGTTTTTTCTTTTTTGAATATTTTTGTTAGTCGTTTTAAAAAATCGCTTAGTACACTCATTGGAATCACTAATTCATTGTTTTTTATTGTTTATATTTATGCTGATTTTCGCGTAAATCATTAACCAACAGTTATGCTTTTCATTTCGCTATACTCACTTTCGTTTCCAAAATAATCTTCGGAAGTCATTACAAAAAAGTGCGTTCCTGTATTTAATGCTTGTATTACTCCTGTATTTTGTTCGCCTGAAAAATTTGTAAAATATTTATAAGAAATAAATGCAGGATTTGCATCAATACTCTTGTAAATATTATATTTTTCAGCATTTTCTACTGTTTGCCATGAAAAAACTACGTCGTCCCCTTCTAAAAAAACGCTTTTAAAAATAGGAATTTGTAATTCTGGAAGCTGAGTAATAACTTCGATTTTGCCAGATTGAGAAAGTAATTCTTCTTCGATTGGATTGAACCCTAATAAAACAACATTAAAATCGTATTCTCCTAAAGGCAATAAAAGTTCTTCAAAAGAAATACTCATTTTTTCTTTTGTTGCAACAAATTTTTTATAAAATTTTTCATGATTAATTTCAATGATTAATTCATATCTTGCAGAGCCAACAATATTTTCAAAATTCAATTCTTGAGTAATACTAAATTCTTGATTTATTAAAACTTTTTTTGGAAAACTTAAATCGGAAAACTTTGGAAGAACTGGAATTAAGAAACATTTATTTTCATAACAATACTGATTAGTATTACATCCGCATTTTTCACAATTTTCTTCAAGCACTCCATTATTACAATAAAATGGTTTTGTTTCTGAGCATTCATTAAAAGCCACAGAATTAACACATTCTTTTTTTGCTTTTGTAACAATTATTCGTTTTGTTTCAAAGGCTATTTTTTCGCTTTTATTTTGAGTTACTTTTAATTTATACACTCCTTCAACAGGGTGAAATGAAAATTCTTTTTCACAAAAAGAATCACACACTTCTGTTTTTTTTTCGTTTCCCAACTCGATTAACAAATCCCCTTGCCAATTAACTAAAATCATTAATTCCTCGCCTTTTACTAAATTTTCTTTGTTTACACTTACTTCAAAAACCGCATTTTGCTCAGGGAAATTATTTGAATTCGTTTCTCCTACTGCTTCTGGAGACACCACACCATAAAA
>CAZHFT010000200.1:0-1602 GCA_964531875.1 uncultured archaeon
TGCTCCTTTTAATGTTTCAATGGAAAAAGCAAAAGAAATTCTTCATTCAAATAGAATTGAAAAACTTCCATTAGTAGATTCTAAAAATCATTTGAAAGGATTAATCACGATTACTGATATTGCAAATAAACAAACTCACCCTAATTCTAACAAGGATAAAAAAGGACGACTTGTTGTGGGTGCATCCATTGGCCCAAGAGATGAAAAAAGATTAGAAGCACTTATAGAAAAAGAAGTTGATGTGATTGTTTTAGATACTTCACATGGGCACAGAGATGTTGTTATTGATGCGGTTAAAAGATACAAAAAAAATTATGATATTCAATTAATTGCAGGAAACGTTGCTACTTACGAAGCCACAAAAGCACTTGTTAAGGCTGGAGCAGACGCAGTAAAAGTAGGCATTGGACCAGGCGCAATTTGTACAACTAGAATAATTGCAGGAGTTGGCGTTCCACAAATAACTGCAGTACAAGAAGCAGCAAAAGCAGTTAAGGGAACAAATGCAAAACTTATTAGTGATGGCGGAATCAAGTATTCTGGAGATGTTGTAAAAGCACTTGCAGCAGGAGCAGATTCAGTAATGATTGGTTCTTTACTTGCAGGATGTGAAGAAACTCCTGGAAAAATTGTTTATATGAATAATCGAAAATTTAAGCAATACAGAGGAATGGGTAGTATTGGAGCAATGGAACTTGGAAGTAAAGAAAGATATTTCCAAAGCGAAGTAACTCAAAGCAACAAACTTGTTCCAGAAGGAATCGAAGGAGTAGTTCCTTACAAAGGCACAATAGAAGAAGTTATTTATCAATTAACTGGAGGAATTCGTTCAGGAATGGGTTTAACTGGTTCAAAAACAATTGAAAATTTAAAAAAGAAAAAAATGATTAGAATAACTGGTGCAGGATTAAAAGAAGGACATCCTCATGATGTTACTATTACTGAAGAATCTCCAAATTACTCACAATAAAAAAAATTAATGCTACTTGATAGGCAAAAGCCTAATGAAAAGGAAACTCATTTATTAATAAAAAAACATTATTAAATCATGAAAAAAATTTTAATTGTAGGATTATTAATCATTTTTTTAGTTGGGTGTACAAATCAAGACAAACCCGAATTTAGTTTTAATAAAGAATTCACTGTAACTGAAGGAAAGAGTTATGTTTTGGAGGATGATTCTCCAATTATTTCTATAACCTCTGTTTTGTTTGAGGATTCAAGATGTCCTGTGGGCACTAATGTAAGATGCGTATGGGAAGGAGAACAAGGAGTTAGATTAAATGTCAAGTCAATAGTTTCCTCTAACCTTGACCCGGATGAAATTTATTTAGGCGAAACAACAAATCCAACTGAAAGTCTTTACGGATTTGAATTTGAACTTGTTTCAATTAATTCGGATAAAAAACAAGCAGTTATTGTTGTAAAAAAAAATCCAATCCCAAACAATGAAAAAACTTGGTTTTCAATAGAACCAATTCAATGTAGGGGAAATGCTTGGGATGAATGGATTCATGGAAAAATGGATATTTATTTTCCTTGCCCCGAAGGACATTTTTGTGAATCGATATCCGAAGAAGATATAATTTAATTTTTTATATT
>CAZHFT010000201.1:0-1553 GCA_964531875.1 uncultured archaeon
ACGCAGGAATTGCTGCAGCATTTGGAGTAATAAATCTAATTATTTCACCAATATGGAATGTAATTGTTGGAATAATAACAGTAGGAATTCTTTTCTTATTCGCAAAATTACTCGGAGGAAAAGGAAGCTATGGTTCAATGTTCTACCTGATTTCATTAGCAATAGTACCAATAACAGTTATTGTTGCATTACTTTCAGGATTAGTCGCAATACTACCAATTTTAGGAATATTAGTAATGCTTGGTTTCCTAATCCTAATTGTATATGCAATATATATTGAAGTTCTTGCTATTTCAATTTCACAAGAAATAGGAATGGGAAAAGCTCTATTAGCACTACTATTACCAGCAATAATTGCATTCATTATTGTAGTTATTCTCGTATTAGTACTTGGAGCTGCATTCATAACAATGTTTGGAAGCGCTTCTTCTACCACTGGAATGGTTGGCTTAATTTAATTTAAGCCAATTATTTTTCTTTTTTAAAATAATTAAATTTAAATACTAATAGATAGCTATAGCTACTTATGAACACTAAACAAATTAATGTTAAACTTTCAAAAAACCTTTATTTTGCAGCAGAATCATTTGCTGAAACTTACGGTTACAGAAACATTCAAGAACTAACAACCGAATCATTAAGAGAAAAAATTTTTGAAAAAAATAATTTTGATGACTCTTTTTCAGAAAAAGAAATAAATTTAATTGATTCATTAATAGAAAAATCAATTAAGAAAAAAAACTTTGCAAGTGAAAAAGACCTAATGAAGGCACTGGAATGAATTTCCATATCCAAACCGCTAAAATTTTTTTGGAACAACTTAACAAACTAAGTAAAAAATCAAAAAAATTAGTTCAAGAAAAAATTGTATTACTAAAAGAAAATCCGTTTAGATTTAAACGAATACATTCAAAAAAATTTAATAAAGTATTTCGAATTAGACTTAATTTAGATGGAAAAGAATCAAGACTAATTTATGCAGTAATTGAACCAAATATAATAATTGTTTGTCTTTTAGATAGAAAAA
Organism: uncultured archaeon; assembly: GCA_964531875.1. GTDB lineage: Archaea > Iainarchaeota > Iainarchaeia > Iainarchaeales > Iainarchaeaceae > UBA493. Next base: position 1,028 of record CAZHFT010000201.1, read on the forward strand.
AAGATTATACTGATCTTGAAAAATATCTAAAAAAAATCTAAGCAAACCTAATATAATTCTTTTCAACCAAAAACTTCTTTTATGAAAACAGTTCTTGCATTTGGAACCTTTGATTTACTGCATCCAGGACACTTGAGTTATTTAACTCAAGCAAAAAAACTAGGCGATAAATTGATTGTTGTTGTTGCAACTGATTCTAATGTTGAAAAAGGAAAAGGAAAAAAACCAATTAATAGTGAAGAACATAGACGAGAATTAGTTGAAGCTTTGAGCATCGTGGATGAAGCAATTGTTGGTTCAGAAAATAATTACTTTGAATGCATTGAACAAATCAAACCAAATATAATTGCGCTTGGGTATGACCAACCAGCAAATGAAAAAGAAATTCAAGAAAAATTAAAAGAAAAAGGAATTCATACAAAAATAGTAAAACTTAAAGCATACAAACCAGAAATATATAAATCCTCTAAAATAAAAGAAAAAATGAAAAATGATTAAAATTATAAACTTTATTTTTTTACTAATA
>CAZHFT010000202.1:0-1524 GCA_964531875.1 uncultured archaeon
ATGTTGCCATAAATGAAGGCATTTCTAAGTCTACCCAAGAATGCCCTGGGTCTGGAGCATCTCCAATAGCAATTCCAATTATGCTGATAAAGATTATTGTTACAATAAAGAGTTTTGTAAAATCCATAATGTTATAGATATGATTTTCTTATTTATATTCTTTTGGGTTTTATTTTTTGAATGTTAGAAACACTTAAATAATTCAATTGCTATTCTGTTGTTATGATTGAAAATGGTTTTTGGGATACTCAAAAAATTCTTTTAGTTGGAGTATTTGTAATTGGTTTGATTATTGGAATCGCAATTACCAATCAAGTAATTGACCCAATTATTAATGAGGGAATTGTTTCTGATCAAAATTCGCTTTCTGAATTAAATACTCGGCTTGATTCAAGAAATGATGCGCTTTACAATTGCCTTCTTGAAAATGAAATAAATCCTTCTTCTTGCAGTTAGATTAATTAATTTTTTTTAGTAGTAAAATTTCTTTTTTTTTTAAGTTAAATTAATTCTCTTTTATGTCTATGTTTTTGTCTTCGTAGATTAGTTGATTCTACTTCAGGGTTTTTGATTTCTAATTTATGGTGGTTTATTTCTATTTTTTGCTTTTTTGGTAATTCTATTAAAACTGCTTTTTTTTGAGGGTTTAGAGTATCATATAAATCTTCAACTATTTCATTTGCTTTTTCTTTTTCAAGTTCTTTTGTAGTTGCTAAAAGAATTTCTGTTTGTTTGGTGTTTGCTTGAACTTGTTTTCTGAAAAGTTCTTTCAAATCTTCTTCTATTTCCATTATTTCTGAATGTTTTTCTTTTAATGTAAGGATTAGGGAATCAAAAGGGAATTTATTTTTCGAATAAAGATTATTTGCCTGTCCAATTTCTTTAATACAATTTTTTTTCGTTAGTATTAATTCATTTAATTCAAGTTTTCTTAAATTGTTAAGTTTTTTTGGATTTTGTTTTTCTAAAATATTATCTATTCTTTTTACTATTTTTTTAAAGGATATTTCTAAATCTAATTTGATTAATTGTTTTTCAATTTCGTTGTTTTTTTGTTCACATTCTTCTTTTGATAGTTCACCCTTAAAAACCAACGAATCAAGTTCTTTATAATTAGCGATTAATTTTTCTCTTTCGTTTTCTAAATAGTTTTTATCATGTCTGGCAAGAATTTCATTGACAAAATTAAATTTAACCATTACCAATACAAGCTATTTCTTTTAATAAATTCATTACTACTCAAAAAACAGTTATTCGTCAATTGACGTAATATTTATATTTGTTTTTGTAGTATATTTTTTAATGAATTTAAAATTTTTTGCATTGTTTTGTGTGATTTTCCTCTGTTCGGGGTGCATTGAAGAGGTTTCTATTGAAGATAGGTTAGCTTGTCTTGAATTGACTTCTTTTTCTTTTACCACTATTCCTAAGTGTACTTCTCAGGAAGCGTGTTTTAAAGAGGTAGATTCTGCTTTTTCTTTTGATAATAGTGTTTTTGAATTAGAGGTTAGGGATGAATTATTT